>CAYXNL010000023.1:0-32820 GCA_964466455.1 uncultured Thiotrichaceae bacterium | reverse complement strand
CATTAACCATCACATAGCAATATAACTAAAGCCTTTTTCCTGTAACCGCATAATATCATCCACCCCGATGGGAACAACTTTTGCCACATCCAGCAGGTCTATTTTTTTCCAGCCCAGCGATTTCATTGTATTCCCACAGGCATGAAAAGATACCCCATAATCCGCCAACGACTTGACCCTTTGCTGATTAATTTTTTTTACCGGACGGGTCGGATTCTCACCCAGTAACTGTATACCGGGACCAAAGGCGGCAACAATAACCTCAACATCATCACCATACTTCCTGACCAACTCACCGGCAGAGAATAAAATGTGCCCATAATATTCGTTATCGGCTTTATTGCACTGGTAAACAACCTGATGAGCACTTCTATCTTCAAAATGGGTAGGTGTATGATGTGCCTGTGCTGTTTTTATGGTTAAACCTGCCCCTGCAACCCCCAGTAGAGAAAGAAAGTGGCGACGAAATTTATTATGTGAAGGCATAAATATGTACTCTGTTTCAATTACTAAGAAGAACGGTAATTAGACGACGTTCTCCTTAGTATGTGAAAGAAAACGCTGATTAATTCAGTGTTTACTTTAAAATAGGTTTATTATACCAAAGCATTTATAATGAGAACTTTGCACGAATGCATCTTTTCCGCTATAACAGCGTTAAAAATGGTCTCAAAATGCTCTTTGTGCAAAGCTCTCTCATGTAATACCTTATTAGTTTATATATTCAGCTTCCAGTTCAGGTTTATACTGTGTTTTCATCCTATTTATTGCACGATGCTCTTTCCGCCGCCATTGATAAAATGGGATTCACCCAGCCAACTCAGGTTCAGCAGGCAGTTCTTCCACCCGCTCTGGAATATAAAGATGTACTGGTCAGCGCCCGTACCGGTAGCGGAAAAACACTGGCTTTTCTTATTCCATTACTGCAACACCTGCTTGATGATAATACAGGTGAAGGTGGATTACGCGCAATAATTCTGGTACCAACCCGTGAACTGGCCAGACAGATCAACAAACAATGCGACCTGCTCAGTGAATTTACCGGTCTGCACAGTACCATTATTATCGGTGGTGAAGACCCGAAACACCAGCTTCACCGCCTCAAAAAAGATTCGCCCGATATTATTATCGGCACACCCGGCAGATTGCTGGAGCATATATATCGTGAAACCATCGACCCTGCCAATATTCAGGTGCTGGTACTGGATGAAGCTGATCGAATGCTATCCATGGGATTTAGTGACCAGGTAAAGGAAATTGCCGCCTACTGTAGCCCACAACGCCAGACCATGCTGTTCTCAGCCAGTTTAAACCACGAATATTTCCACTCCCTCATTGCGGTTCTACTGCATCAGCCAGAAACTATTACCTTAAATACCATTCGTGAAAAGCACGAAAACATCCACCATCAGGCCATACTTGCCGATAACATCAATCACAAGCAAACACTTATCGTACAATTAGTTAGACGTTGGGAGGGCAAAAAAATTCTGGTATTTGCCAATACCCGTGAACAGGTGGAAAATCTTGGTCGCTATCTGCAACAACAGGAAATCCTGGCGGGTACCCTGCATGGCGAACTTGAGCAAAAACAGCGCAATACTATTCTCAGCAAGTTACGCCATGGTAATATTCAGGTACTGGTTGCAACCGATCTTGCCGCACGCGGGCTGGATATTCCGGATATCGACTGTATTATTCAGTTTACTCTGGCTCGCAGCGGGGAGGATTATGCTCATCGCAGTGGTCGAACCGGACGCGCCGAGGCCAAAGGCACGGCCATCGCACTAATTGATGCCAATGACTGGAATCAGATGATTCGGATTGAACATTTTCTGCATTTTAAGTTCGAACCTATTCATATTGAAGGATTTGAAGCGGTATATCGGGGGCCGAAAAAACTAAAATCGTCCGGTAAGGCTGCCTCAGGTAAAAAGAAAAAAAGGAAAAAAGAAGGGCCGAAAAAAGCAGTAGTAAAAAAGAACCGCCTGCGCGAACGAAAAAATATCGGCAAACGTCGCCCGCCGTCAGTAAAAGAGGAAGAATAAAAGAGGAAATATCCTCGCCACGAACTTCTCCCGATGAAGGGGGAAGATAACATTAATTTTTATCAGGTAATTTTTCTGTGCAATCATTACATCAGCAAAAATGGCTCCAAAACGGAGAGATTCGTCTCAGTACTCTACTATTGCTTCTGGCATTATTTGTAACGGGTCTGTTTAGTGGCGTTATTCTTTTTAATGCATTTTCATCACGGCACGCCGGTAATCAGTCAATGGATAACCAGCCAACGACAGCTCTCCCCGGCAATGTCAACCACAAACACAGCGCAACGATTAACAACCCATTCCACCCGTTATCTGCAACCGCCCAGGTAGAAAAAAATCATGCTGCAATACTGACATTACAGCAGGAAGTTCAGCAGTTAAATAAACGCATACACACACTGAAAAAAGAATTTTCTTTACCCGGAAAAAAACCACTAGAAAAAACCGTAAAAACATCCCGTCAATCATCAACATCTATCCCGATGCCCAATAATTTTCCAACCTATACACTGGACACTCTGGTTCAGGGCGGCGTTAATGTAACCGTCGCCAATGACATTATTCAGAAGCAAAGTGACGTTGAACTCAAACGCCTTGATCTACAGGACAGAGCCAAACGTGAGGGTTATTATATGACCACACGTTATAAAAAAGAGCTGGCAAAAATAGATGCGCGGGCTGTTGACCTGCGTAACGCACTCGGCGATAGTGACTATGACCGGTTTCTATATAAAAGCCACCTGAATAATCGCGTTAAGGTTATGTCTGTGATGCCGGGTTCAGCCGCCGAACAGGCAGGCATTCAAAAAAATGATATAATTCTTGACTATAATGATGCGCGAATATTTAACTGGAATGAGCTAAAAAAAGCAACAGCAGGTGGTAACCGAAATGAACAGGTAACCATAGATGTGTCAAGAAATGGCGAGTTGTTCAGCCTGATCATACCACGCGGCCCACTGGGTATTCGGCTTGGTGCCGCACGCGTTGCGCCGCAGCAATAAAAAAATGGTATATTCTCGGACAGGCTCCTAGCAAGTTTACATAATCAGAATGCTTAACCCTCTAAGATAAACTCCCTACAGGAAATAAATATGACCACTGTTACCTTTGAAACCTCACATGGCGAAATTGTTGTTGAACTGGATGCAGAAAAAGCACCTGCAACCGTTGAAAACTTTCTTAGTTATGTTAACGATGGTTTTTATGATGGCACTATTTTTCATCGCGTAATTCCGAACTTTATGATTCAGGGGGGTGGGTTTTTACCCGGCATGGTACAAAAACAAACGGCTGACCCGGTTAAAAATGAAGCCGATAACGGGCTCTCCAACGACAACGGTAGCATTGCGATGGCGCGCACCAATGACCCGCACTCAGCCACTGCACAATTTTTTATTAACCACGGCGATAATACTTTTTTAAATCATACTGCAACAACCGCTCAGGGCTGGGGTTATTGTGTCTTTGGTAAAGTAACTGAAGGCATGGATATTGTTAACGCTATTGCTGGTGTTACCACCGGCACTAATCAGGGTCATGCAGATGTACCCGTTGATGAGGTTGTTATTCAGTGTGCAAAAGTCTGCTGATTGTTGCCTGTATTGCAGAACAACGGGAGATGACGGCAACAGATCGGATTATACAGACCATTACACATACCAATGAGTGATGCCTTATTTATTGCAGACCTGCATCTCACCCCCCAGCGTCCGCAAATGATGGATCTATTTACGCATTTTGCCGAAGACATTGCCGCCAATGCCGGGGCGCTTTATATCCTCGGTGACTTCTTCGAAGCCTGGTGGGGGGATGATGATCCTGCACTTGCCTACCAGGGTATTTTTGATTCTCTGCGCAATCTGGCAGATAAATATAATACCCGCGTTTATCTGATGCATGGCAACCGCGATTTTTTGATCGGTCAGACTCTGGCTGAACACTGTCATTTTAGCCTTATTAAGGAACCTTACCCGTTACAGCTTGCTGGTAAAAAAACCTTACTCATCCACGGTGACAGTTTGTGTACCGATGATATTGAATATCAGAAGTATCGCCAGATGGTAAGAAGCCCGCTCTGGCGGCAACAGACACTTAGCAAAAGTCTGGAAGCGCGCTACGCGCTGGCACAGTCCATTCGCCAGCAGAGCAAAACGGATACCGCGATAAAATCGGAAGAAATTATGGATGTCAATAATAGCCAGACTAAACAACTGTTTATCCGCCATGATATTGACCTGCTGATACACGGCCATACCCACCGGCCGGCGTTTCATCAACTGTCTATCAATAACAAACCAGTGCAGCGCATTGTACTTGGAGACTGGTATCAACACGCCAGTTACCTGTGCGTCAGTGATAACAACCATATTGAAATGCGAGACTATCCAGCCACGGCAAATTCACTCTGACACACGCTGCAAGCTGTGGGAAATCATACTCATGGGGATTGATTTACATCAACACACCCCCCAATATGCAGGTATAGACTAAAACAGATGCACCTCCACGCTCATTTCACAGCACGTGGCGGAGAATTAACCCAAAAGAGATTCGATGGAATATAAAGATTATTACCAGATAATGGACGTTGAGCGCAGCGCAACACAGGACGAGATAAAACGAGCCTATCGTAAACTTGCGCGTAAATATCACCCCGATGTCAGCAAGGAGGCAAATGCGGAAAACCGTTTTAAGGAAGTCGGGGAAGCCTATGAAGTACTGAAAGATCCTGAAAAACGTACCGCATACGATCAGCTTGGTAAAAACTGGAAAGCTGGTCAGGATTTTAATGCCCCGCCGGACTGGGATGCAGGGTTTGAATTCGGTGGTGGCGGATTTACCGGACAGTATTCCAGCAGTGGTGTTGAGGGTACTGAGGCTTACAGTGATTTTTTTGAATCATTATTTGGTCGTGATTTCCGGCAATCTGCCGGTCATAGCCAGACAGGACATCGGGCGGGATATCCACCCGGCTACCACGCAAAAGGCAGCGACCACCATGCCAAAATTCTTATTGATCTGGAAGATGCCATGCATGGCACAACGCGCTCAATCAGCCTGCGTGTGCCGGATGTGGATGCAACCGGTCATGTAACGGCCCGTGAACGGGTGCTGAAAATCACTATACCCAGGGGCATTAAGCAGGGTCAGCATATCCGTCTTAGTGGGCAGGGAAACCCTGGAACGGGTAGCGGTAAAGCCGGTGATCTATATCTGGAAATTGAATTTACCCCACATAGTCTGTACCGCGTGGATGGTCGTGATGTGTATCTGGATCTGCCTGTGGCCCCATGGGAAGCTGCTCTCGGTGCAGCCATAGCGGTACCGACACCCGGCGGCAAAGTGGAGATGAAGATTGCTCCCGGTTCAGCTAATGGTAAAAAAATGCGGCTCAAGGGTCGGGGAATACCCGCCAGCACCAGTAACAACAGCGCCGGCGACTTCTATGTTGTTTTGCAGATTAATCTGCCACCTGCCCATAGCGAGGAAGAAAAAGCCGTTTATGAACAGATGAAACAGACATTTAACTTTAACCCCCGTAGCAAACTGGGAGTATAGAGATGCAAACGACGACAGATATTTTGCACGGATATATTATTGAAAATGAAACCCGGCTAACCCTGCGCCAGTTATGCGATGCCTGCGCTGTACAGGCAGAATATATTATTGAACTGGTTAATGAAGGTGTGATTGAACCGACCGGAATGGAAAATTTACACTGGTGTTTTAGTGGCATTAGTATCAGTCGGGTGCGCAGGGCAAAGCATCTGCAACATGATCTGGGGGTTAATCTGGCAGGTATCGGGCTGGCATTGGAGTTACTGGACGAGATTGAACAGTTGCGAGCCAGAAATGCTATGTACTAGGAATATATACCAGGGAGAACGGTAATAGGTGAAATTGCTATGTTCACGGGGCTTGCAGCACTCACTTATTTCTATCCAGTAACGTTTTCAGATCAGCAAACGGGTTAAACGTGGCCTCTGGCGCCTTTGCCCCATCCAGTGCAATACCCTTATTAGCCAGCGCTTCGGTCTGGCGCTGGTGTTCATTATCATGACAATACAGGCACAGCAGCTCCCAGTTGCTGCCATCGGGCGGATTGTAATCGTGGTCATGATTTTTATGATGCACCGTTAATTCACGTACATTGCTATGAGTAAATTCACGTCCGCAACGTCCGCATAGCCACGGATAAAGTTTTAATGCCTGCTCACGATACCCGTGCCCGCGCTTTTCACTTTGCTGACGCGCACTGGCGACAATTTCATCGAGTTTGTTAGCGGATGAATGCCCGGTGGATGCTTTTGCCATATCTGAAACCTGCCCCTGTTCTGCCTATAGAATGATAGTATGAAGGTATTTAGTATAATTATTGCACATAAAAACAGGAGGCAAAATGAAAATGCAAAAAAGAAATGCCCTGTTACATAAAACACTGCTACTGGGTCCTTTCCTGGTATCAATATTTAGTATGCCAGTAAGCTTTGCCAATGACGTTCTCAGCACAAGCAATATCGGTATGGAACTGGCGCGTGATCTGGCAACACAAAGTATTCTCGCCTGCCGCAAAAAAGGCTATCAGGTAAGTGCCGTTGTGGTCGATAGAAACGGTTTATTACGTGCTGCCCTGCGCGATGATCTGGCATCACGATTTACCCTGCAAATCGCGGAAGAAAAAGCTAATAGTGTTATTTTATCCGGCATCAGTTCTGGAAAATTCAGAAAAAATCGTAAGGACATCCGTCAGGAACTGGACCATATAAACGGCATTATTATTATGCGGGGCGCTTTGCCGGTTATTGTTGCAGGCAGCCGTATTGGCGCCATTGGCGTTAGCGGTGCACCCGGCGGGAATATTGATGAAGCCTGTGCTCGCGCTGCACTGCATAAATTACAGGATCGGCTTGAGTTTGCCGAGGCACCTTAGCTCAGTACATTTTTATGATTCGATCGAGGCGGATTTTGCCAATACGGTGACTATGCCCCCTTTTTATTACAAGAAACTCTTCCCCCTTAGCCGTAATAACATCAACGGGCAATACGTTGTCTTCTGTTATACCGCCATTTTCTTCTTTCCAGCGCAGATGCAGGGGTGTTTTGTGCAGCACCGCAATTTCATACTGATCATGCAGGGAACAATCAATCGGCTGATACGTTTCATTCATAACAGATACCTCTCATTCCATTATATTAATTTTTATGCCCTGCTTGCGTAGCTGTCGAGCGCGGGCATCAACATAACGCTGAAAATCAGGCTGCGTCTGATAACTTCCGGAGGCGACATAATCCATTACTGACTGAATATGAAAGGCTTTCAGATATGCATCGGAACGGAAAACCTCCCTACCTTTATCATCAAAATACAACATCGCGGGGACATAATTAATTGCCGCACTGCTTGCCCAGTCACTAATTTTCATCCGCCTGCCATCCGGGGTAATAATTTGCTGATTCGACCATCGATCCAGCACAATAATATTAAAATGTTTTAACAATTTTTTGCTGGTATCACGTTGCAGAATATCCTGATGTAACTCATCACAGGCAGCACACTGTTTCTGCTCGAACATAACCAGCAGATATTTATTTTTATCTAATGACTGCTGAAGATTGCCTCTATCCACTACATTGGTAAGCGCCGTATGCAAACTGCCGCTTGCAGCTTCCGGTGAAACTTTGGCAAGATAATACTGAAAAGACAACTGCGTTTCTTTATGCTGACCAACATAATCCAGCACTAC
Source organism: uncultured Thiotrichaceae bacterium (assembly GCA_964466455.1). GTDB lineage: Bacteria > Pseudomonadota > Gammaproteobacteria > SZUA-229 > SZUA-229 > S010-25. The sequence continues at coordinate 25,025 of CAYXNL010000023.1, read as the reverse complement.
ATTGAATTTTTCCGGTGGGTAATAACCGTCTGCCCGGAATACTGCTTTATGTTTTTTATTGAAAAATAATAAGGTCGGTGTGTACTGTACTTTTAATGCCCGGGCAAATTCCTTTTCTGTATAAACCTGATCGCCTACCGTAACCTCGCGATCGCCCCAAATATTAATCGCCATCACATTAAAATATTTCTGTGTTTTTTCGGCAATACGACGTTGGCCAAAATTATCCTGTAACAGTTTTTTACAATAGGGACAGCCATCCTGATAGAAGAATAACAAAACACGTTTATGCTCTCTGGCGGCTTCGCCAATATCTTCAAACAAATCCAGAAAAGTTACCTTAAACCAGGCGGGTTTATCTTCATGACCGGGATTTTCCAGCGCCGGGGATAATGTTCCTTCCTGTCTTGCATCCACTGGAAAAAAGGCTGACATTGCCAGCAGAAGGAGAAGACTCACATAAAACTGACGGAAAAAAGCGGGTATATGTACTGTCATTTTCCTTCCCTATCTATATTTCTATGTCTTATTTATCGTTACTGCTTATGTCTGCGTTAACTATAGTCTGCGTTAATAGAGGTGTCCTATCGTCTGTATTAACCTGGTTTGTGTCGAGATTTTCTGCGGCTATCTGTACTGGTTGCCGATTTATGTTTGCGCGATGTTTTCGCTGTTTTCTTCCATACTGACTCCGGTGCAGACCTCCCCTTCGGCACCTGTTTTCCATGTACCGGTTTCCTGTGGGTAGTCTCACGCTCTACCCATTCCAGTTTAACCAGCTCGAACAGGGCTTTTATTTCAGCTAAGGACAACTCTTCCCGTTTTCCCTGTTTTAGACCACGTGGCAGAGAAACGTTCGCATAACGCACGCGAATCAGGCGGCTAACCTGAATATCCTGCGATTGCCAGATTCGACGCACTTCACGGTTACGCCCTTCGCGCAGGACAACATGGTACCAGTGGTTACTGCCTTGCCCGCCAGCATCGACAATACGTTCGAATCTGGCTTTGCCATCTTCGAGTTCAACTCCCTGTAACAAATTTTTGATAATAGCCGGTGTTATCTGTCCTTTGACCCGCACAGCATATTCACGCTCGATTTCTGAGGAGGGGTGCATCAGAAGGTTAGCCAGTTCACCGTGATTACTAAACAACAGTAAACCACTGGAATTAATATCGAGCCGACCAACACAGATCCAGCGGCCATTCTGTAACCGGCTGATGCGGTCAAACACCGTTGGTCGTCCCTGCTCATCTTTACGGGTACAGACTTCCCCTTCCGGTTTATTATAAAGCAACACACGCACACGTGAATTTGGCGAACTGATAACTACTTTACGTGTGCCAATATTAATTTTATCGCCTTCCTCAACACGGTCACCGAGCCGGGCTTGCTGACCATTAATGCGAATCTGATCAGCTTCAATCTGATGTTCAATCTGCCGACGGGAACCAAGACCCATACGTGCCAGTGCTTTTTGCAGGCGTTCTTGCGTCATAATGTTTTGTGTCTGTTAAATGCCGGGTATATTATTGCGGGAATACGGTTACAGGATATTGTTACGGGTAGTTTGCAACCCGTTTTTGCAGGCTGGGGGCCGTTAATATTGCTTCCTTTTCATCGGCCTTTTTTTCAGCTCTGTCTTCGGCCTCTTCTTCGGATGCAGTGTTAGCTGGTACGCTATCGTCTTCATTTAAAGCCAGTTCCGGGTGAATATCATCAAAGTTTTTAATTTCTTCCAGCGTCGGTAATTCATCCAGTGATTTCAGGTTAAAGTAATCCAGAAAGCCACTGGTCGTCCCATACAGGGCAGGTTTTCCGGGTATGTCTTTATGTCCAAGTACCTTCACCCATTCTCGCTCCAGCAGGGTTTTAATAATAGTCGAACTAACACTGACCCCACGAACTTCCTCAATTTCACCACGGGTAACCGGTTGACGGTAGGCAATTAAAGCAATGGTTTCAAGCAGGGCACGGGTATAACGTGCCGGTTTTTCCGCCCACAGGCGCGCCACCCAACCTGCATATTCCTGCCGAACCTGAAGCCGGAAACCACTGGCAACCTGTTTCAGTTGGTAGCTGCGATCGCTATAGTCCGCTGCCATTTCATGCAGAGCCTTACGTATTTCATCGCGTGTTGGCCGGTCTTCTTCCATTTCAAACAGACCATCGAGCTGTATCACGCTCAGGCTATGATCGGCTGCCAGTAAAACGGACTCCAGTATTTTTTTTAACTGTGTTATTTGCATAGTTTTTACCTGTGCGGTTATCGTTTAGTCCGTCCGCTTACCCATCCAGAGGCCGGTATAACGCTAATGATTCTATCAGTATTTACTATGATGGTGTATCCATTGCTGCCGATGAAGCAGAACGGATATAAATCGGGGCAAAGGCTTCGGCCTGTACCAGGTCAATTACCTGCTCTTTCACCAGCTCCAGAATGGCCAGCAGGGTTACCACTGCACCACGACGACCCTCCTCAACACTGAACAGGCTGGTGTAATCGGTAAACCCCTGTGCATTAATTGCGGACAGCACCCAGGTCATACGCTCACGTACTGACAGCGTCTCACGCTGAATATGGTGATGACTGTACATTTCCGCCCTTGCTATGGCATCTTTAAAGGCAAATAAAACATCCTGTAAATCCACCTGTGGCTGAGGCCGTTGTCGCTCTAATTGAGGCGGCTCGATCTGGGTAAGATAAACTTCACGTCCAACACGTGGCATGGTATCAATATTCACTGCGGCCTGTTTAAAACGTTCATATTCCTGTAAGCGGCGAACCAGCTCGGCACGTGGATCATCTTCTTCTTCACTTTCTACTGGTCGCGGCAATAACATCCGTGATTTAATTTCCGCCAGCATCGCTGCCATTAACAGATATTCTGCTGCCAGTTCAATTCGCATATTCTGCATCAGCTCAATATACTGCATATACTGACGCGTGGTTTCCTCCAGCGGGATCTCAAGAATATCCAGATTCTGACGCTTAATCAGATACAGTAATAAATCCAGCGGTCCTTCAAATGCTTCCAGTATCACTTCCAGCGCATCGGGTGGAATGTATAGATCCTGTGGAATAACCGTAAGCGGTTCTCCCTGAATCAGCGCAAATGGCATTTCCGTCTGGGAGAGGATGGTCTCTGTTCCTGCCTGTTCCGGTAGAGGGGTCTGTTTTTCTGCCACCGGTGTTTGCTGAATGTCTGTATTTGCCATAAAAATATATTAAATAAATTATAAGTAGGCAATGCCCATCGCTTTTCTCACGTCTTCGAGTGTATCACGGGCAACTTCACGCGCTGCCTCGGCTCCCTCATTAATAATGGCTTTGACCGTACTCATGTCCTCTTTATATTCACGCGCTCTGGCCTGAATCGGTTTTAATTCTGCCAGCACCTGGTCAATTACCGGCTGTTTACACTCGACACAGCCGATTGCAGCAGTTTTACAGCCCTGCTGTACCCAGTTGCAGGTTGTTTCATCAGAATAAATCTGATGAAACTGCCACACTGGGCATTTTTCCGGATCACCGGGGTCGGTGCGCCGAACCCGCGCTGGATCGGTGGGCATGGTGCGTAGTTTTTTCTCCACCCGCTGCGGATCGTCACGCAATGAAATGGTATTATGATAGGACTTTGACATTTTCCGACCATCCAGTCCCGGCATTTTTGAAGCAGGGGTAAGCAGAGCCTGTGGTTCGGGTAATATGATCTTACCTGATCCTTCCAGATAACCAAATAACCGTTCTTTATCACCAATAGAAATATTCTGCTGGGAATCAATCAGCGCATGGGCAACCCGCATGGCTTCCTGGTCGCCTTTTTCCTGATACTTCCTGCGGTATTCACGAAACATTCGGGCATTTTTCTTACCCATCTTGGTCACTGCCTGTTCTGCCTTCTCTTTAAAATTCGGTTCCCGACCATAGAGATGATTAAACCGCCGTGCTACCTCACGGGTCAGCTCGACGTGGGCAACCTGATCTTCCCCTACTGGTACCAGACCAGCTTTGTACACCAGAATATCCGCACTCTGTAATAAGGGGTAACCAAGAAAGCCATAGGTCGCCAGGTCTTTTTCCTTCAGCGCTTCCTGCTGATCCTTGTAGGTTGGTACACGTTCCAGCCAGCCTAGCGGGGTAATCATGGAAAGCAGGGTATGTAACTCAGCGTGCTCGGGTACCTGCGACTGAATAAACAGCTTGGCAGAACCCGGGCTAATACCAATCGCCAGCCAGTCGATGACCATATCCCAGACACTTGCTTCAATAATTGACGGATCTTCATAATGTGTGGTCAGTGCATGCCAGTCCGCGACAAAAAAGAAACATTCATATTCGTGCTGTAAGCGTACCCAGTTTTTAAGTACGCCATGATAATGCCCGAGATGCAAAGCTCCGGTAGGTCGCATGCCTGACAGGACACGCTGATGCTGTGTGGCAACGGTATTCAAAACGCTTTCCTTTAAAGTAAATTGAAGTTTATTCTTTGTTTATTATCTATGTATCTACAGACCAGGTATCTACAGACCAGGTATCTGCAGGCCAAAAAATGCACTAATCAGTCTGGTAAAATAAATCACCAGTGGCCACATAATTCTACCCAGAATTCCACTCACGAGTAAGAGTACAATAATTATCATACCGTACGGTTCAATGCGCAAAAAAGATATTGCTGCCGATGGTGGCAGAATACCCGCCACGACTCGTCCACCATCAAGCGGAGGTATCGGTAATAAATTCAGTACCATCAAAATAACATTGATTAAGATGCCATTTTGTCCCATCTGCGCCAAAAACAGGCCGCTTGTAGAATGCCCCCATACACTCAGACCAATCAACGCGAACAGCGCCCAGGCGCAGCCCATAATAAAATTGGATGTCGGCCCGGCAACGGCCACCAGGGCCATATCCACTAACGGCTGTTTAAAATATTGCGGATTAACCGGTACCGGTTTTGCCCAGCCAAAAACAAAACCACTGAGCAGATAGGTAATCAAAGGTACAACAATGGTGCCCATCGTATCAATATGTTTAAGCGGGTTAATGGTAAGACGCCCGAGGCGCACAGCAGTGGGATCACCCAGTTTCGATGCTACCCAGCCATGCGCTGCTTCATGCAGTGTAATGGCAAATAGCACGGGTAACAACCAGACAGACAGATTGTAAATAAGCTCGGATAACGATGGCATATACGGATATATTACTGAAACGGATAAAAAGGATACTTATTGTTTAAGACACGCTGTCAATACATCCATGTAAGCTCGACACCCGCATCCCTGCGGCTGACGTTCTTTAACAATTGAAGTATTCTTTTCATCCATCCTGTTAGTATGTAGAAAAATTAAGGGTGGCAGTAAAAGCCGTTAGTTTACACGAACAGATCGAACGATGGCAGACGGGCAGCAGATTCTTTTGCGCGTGGTCTGTTCCGTCCTGAAAAATTATATTCGAATAACTCCCTCACCCCACCCCTCTCTCCGAGGGAGAGGGCGTTAACGGAACGGTGGATTCGATCCATCTTTATTCTGCCTCCATTAAATCCAGACCGTGATTCCTGCCTTTTCCCTGACGCTGGATTTGCGGCGTAGCCTCAGTCATTGCAATGACGGTTGTGGGTTCAAAGCCACAGTGTCCGCCATCAATAATCAGATCGACATGTTTTTGCAGACGGTTCCGTATTTCATCTGCCTCTGTAACAGGCAATTCATCATCGGGAAGAATCAGCGTAGAGCTCATCAATGGCTGGTCGAGTTCGTCAAGCAATGCGCTAACCACCGGATGATCAACCACCCGCAGGCCGATTGTCCGTCGTTTCGGATGCATTAGTCGCCGGGGAACTTCGCTAGTGGCTTTCAGAATAAACGTATACGGACCGGGGGTGAGTGATTTAATCAGACGATATTCGGTATTCCCCACTTTTGCATAGGTTGCCAGCTCTGACAGATCCCGGCATACCAGGGTCAGATTACGCTTTTCATCCATCTGCCGGATACGGCGAATACGCTGCATTGCCTGTTTGTCACCCAGATGGCAGCCCAGTGCGTAACTTGAGTCGGTTGGATAAACAATGACGCCACCACGGCGAATAATATCCACCGCCTGACGAATTAAACGGTGCTGTGGATTCTGTGGATGAATTTCAAAATACTGACTCATAAAACCCTGCTCGTGATAAACAACCTGTAGCGGCGCTTATTCTAACTGAATTTGTATAGAAATAGGTCGGACAGAATCCATGTCATTTAGGTATAATGACGGCTTCACGAACCCGATGTCCATGACCTTACATAATAAACTACTTAAATAATATGAAGTTACTATTCGATTTTTTTCCAATTATTCTCTTTTTTATCAGCTACTATCAGGCACATTTTTTTATTGAAAACACCTTTATCGGGCAACTGATTAATCCTGATAGACCAGAATTTATTACCGCTACCATTATTGCTACTACTGTCGCCATTATCGCCAGTTTCATCCAGGTTGCCTACAACTGGTTTAGCCAGCACAAGCTGGAAAAAACCCACCTGTTTTCACTGGTCCTGATTAGCGTCCTGGGTGGTATTACCATTATGTTTGGCAACCCGGCCTTTATTCAGTGGAAACCAACCGTCCTTAACTGGGTATTTGCCGGTGTATTTTTTATCAGCCAGTTTATGGGCAAAAAACCCCTTATTCAGCGTGCAATGGATAAACAGATAGAACTTCCTGCCGCCATCTGGAAACGCCTGAACCTGGCCTGGGTTATTTTCTTTTTTATCAGTGGTGCGGCAAATCTGTACGTTGCCTTTTACTACCGCACAAACCTGGCGGCTAATGTACGTATGGACACCTGGGTGGATTTCAAACTTTTTGGTTTAATGGGGCTGACCATTGCTTTTGTTATATTGCAGGCGCTGTACCTCGCCAGATACATACCACAGGATGATAAAGAAACGAACGAAGATAAAGACGGACAGAATACTTAAGGTACCTTAAACATGCTATACGCCATTATTGCCGAGGATAAAGAAGACAGCCTGCCCACCCGTCTACAGGCCAGAGCCGCCCATCTGGAACGCCTACAACAATTACAGGATGAAGGGCGGCTGGTACTCGCCGGTTCCCACCCGACAATCGACTGTGAAAATCCCGGTGATGCCGGTTTTAGCGGCAGCCTGATCGTCGCTGAATTTGATAGCCTGAAGCAGGCAAAAATCTGGGCAGACACCGACCCTTATGTGGCTGCCGGTGTCTATAACAAGGTTATTGTCAAACCACTGAAAAAAGTTTTTCCACAATAAATCGCCCGGTTATATTAAAACCCCCTCTATTAATTGCCTGTACCTTAAATGAATATTAACCAGCGCAACAGGACAATTGCTTCACATCTTTGTGAAAGGTTTGTGCGGTTAGTTTTAAGCCTTCGACCATGGTCAGATAAGGGAATAGCTGATTAGCTAAACGCTCTACCGTCATCCTGTTGCTAATAGCAAGTGCAGCCGTCTGAATAATTTCACCGCCTTCATGCGCTAATACCTGGCAACCAACAATTCGACCGCTGGCTTTTTCTGCAACCAGTTTGATAAAACCACGAGTATCCATATTAGCTAGCGCACGAGGCACGTTTTCAATATCAAGCCGACTGATATCAACATCAAGCCCCTGTGCTTTTGCCTGTTGCTCGGTTAGACCAACCGTGGCAACCTGAGGATCAGTAAACACTACTGCTGGCATTGCTGATAAATCAATCGCTACATTATCTCCGGTCATGTTGCGTGCCGCACGTGTGCCGGCAGCCGCTGCAACATACACATATTGCGGTTGATTTGTGCAGTCACCTGCAGCATAGATATTTTCTACATTAGTGCGCATGTGGTCGTCAATAATAATCGTGCCGTTACCCGCAACAGCAACGCCAGCTTTTTCAAGCGCCAGTGTATCTGCGTTCGACTGGCGACCGGTGGCGACCAGTAACTGGTCACAATGCACAACGCCCTGAGTGATGTTAATCGTAAAATATTTACCGTCAAAATTAATACCGTTCGGTACCGTATTAAGCTGAACTGTCATACCTTCATCTTCCAGTATAGACTTCAAACCTTTACCGATATCGGCATCTTCTTTCGACAGTAAACGACTACGCGCCATCACCGTCACTTCTGCGCCAAGGTAGCGAAATGCCTGTGCCAGCTCCAGTGCCACAACCGAGCCACCTAACACAACAAGATGTTCAGGAATTTCTTCAGCAATTAATGCTTCGGTTGATGTCCAGTAAGGTGTTTCAGCAAGACCATTGATATCGGGAATCACTGGACGTGCGCCGACAGCTAATAATATACGATCAGCTTTAATTTCTTTCTCACTACCATCTTTTCCGGTAATTAGCAGGGTACGGGTATCCTTGAAACGAGCCATGCCTCTTAATAGGTTAATGCCGGGGTTAGATTCGAGAATACTTTCGTATTTGGCGTAACGTAAATTTTCTACTAATGCCTGTTGCTGATGCACCATGGCTTTACGATCAATCACGGGTTTATTAAAAGGGATACCTGCAAAGTTATGTTGCCCTTGAATATGTGCAATATGTGCTCCGCGAATCATTATTTTAGAAGGGACACAACCGATATTTACACAGGTGCCACCAATAATATCGGCACCTTCAATAATAGTAACCTGTGCGCCCTGTTCTACCGCTTTAATGGCAGCCGCGAAAGCACCCGAACCGGCACCGACGATTGCGATATGCAGTCCACGGTCGCCATTCATGCTCGTACTGCCATTATCATCCAGTAACGTTGCACCATACCCTTTTGATTCGATGGCCTTTAATAACAAACGGCTATCAACATCGTCCTGTGCTTCAACTTTTGCCAACCCTTCATCATAAGAGACAGAAGCTTTTACGCCCTCCAGTGTATTTAAAGCATCCTGGGCGCTCTGCGCACAATGGTCGCAGGTCATGCCGGTAATTTGTATCGTTAATTTGTTCATATTTTTCTCTGAGAGAGCTTTATTGTTCAGAAAAAGTCTAATATGCCATTCCGAATTACCCGGTAAGTAAACTTAGACGGCACAACTTTTATCGTCACAACGGCGGTTGCCTGGGTTAATAAGATCAACAATTGAAACGACAACCATTAAACCTAAGGCAAAATATGTAACATACGTGCTCCAGTCATACTGAAACCAGGGATAAAGTGACAGTAGTAAAAGTATCGGTCCGGTCATACCCAGCAAACTACGGATAACCTGTTTATGACTGAAGTAACCCAGCGCATTAATGACCAGTGCTATCCAGGCAAATACGGGTAACAGGGTACTAATAAAAAGGCCTTCCCACCGGGCAAGAAACCCCATACCGATTGCGCCGCCTAAACTGGCGATAGCAGGGAAACACATGGCGCAGCCCATGGCTGAAACAACAGCACCCAGCGAACCAACTTTGTCGCCAATACGTGTTAGTAATGTTAATGGACTCATCTTTATTTACCCTCTCTTAATTGTTCATAACAGTCGATGGATAACCAGCATTGATTGTGACCTTAACTAAGGAAGCACTGAATCGTCAGCACTGGTTTTGGTATTATCAAAAGTCACCACGGGACTGCGCAGCAAAAATCTGCACTCATTACAATAATGATGCTGCCAGTAATGGAAAGATATGTTTTTGGACATGAAAATTCTTCTTAATAATTGACACAGAATCAATTATAAACTCCGTACTAACGTACGGAGTCAAGTGTTCTTTTTAAACAAACTATCCCGCCGCAAGCGGAGGGGGGGGGAATCGCTTATATGGTATAACTAACTGATATTATTGGTACCGGAGGCCGGACTTGAACCGGCACGCTATTGCTAGCATCGGATTTTGAATCCGACGTGTCTACCAATTCCACCACTCCGGCTTTTGTGCTGCGCAATTGTAGCGGAATTGTACAGCGGTTACAAAAAAATTACCGTTACTGAGAAAGTATAGCAGGCGTTCCATCTATTATCCGGATATGGATAATGACCAGTACATAAAATCAGGATACCAATAAAATATAGCAGCGGATTATGATAACATCCGCCATTCAATGAGGTTCATACATCCTTTCACAAACAGGGAATTTGCATTAAGGCTACTGCTGTATCTCCTGTTTTTGCCTGGCTGCTGCGGTAACCTGTACGCGGAAGCATCAAAACTGGAGAGTACAGCCGGTTTAACCAACTTTGCCTTTGCCAGTTACCTTGGTACCGGTCTTTATACCTCAGCGGGTCAGCGGGTATTTGTTATACAGTTACCACTGGACTACACTATTATCCAGAAAACCGATACCCGGCCGGGATGGCTGTTAAAACTGCCCATTACCTTCGGATTACTCAATTTCAAAGGGCTTGATCTGGGGAATCTGCCGAATATTAATAATGTCGCTACCCTGACCTTCCTGCCGGGCATTGAATACCAGTACCCGATTACCCCAAAATGGACACTAATTCCGTTTGCTGATTATGGTTTTGCCAGAGACCTGAATAATAAAACCAATATTCTTGTTATGGGCACCGGAGTAAAAAATTATATAAAGTTCAATCACCGTGGGAATACGCTAACGCTTGGTAACGAACTTCTGTTTGCACGAGAGAGAACCGGTAATTCCAACCTGGACGCAAGTTATTCATTATTTGAAACCGGCCTTGATTACCGCGTGAAAACTCGCTTCATTTTTGGCGGAAAAGCTTTAATGCTTGGCTTTTACTACATTAATTATTATTATCCAACCGACCTGATTTTTCTTAAACAAACCGAAAACCCAATAAGGATAGGCCGGGAGAATGAAGTGGGTTTCACCTTCAGTAATTTACCAGGCTCTTTCCTTTTTGAAAAACCACAATTTGGTTTTGGTGTACGTATTGGTAATGGAATTATGGTTTACCGGCTGGTTTTCGGTATGCCGTTTTAGGGATCTCTACACACCCAGGTCTTATTTTAGTACAATGGGGTGCAGTAACTATAAGAAATTACGGGGAAAATGATAATGGCCAGCAAAATTCCAGCACAAAGTGCTACGCAGATACCAAATGAACGCCGTGAGCGTGCCACCAGAGAAGTAAAAAAACTCATCGAAGACAGAAACAATGTACTGGCACAGTATTACAATCTGGTCAAACAGATTGAAGAACTCGATGCCGCCAACGGCACTCATGAATTATTACAGGAATTCTGTCAGGAACTGGTGGATTATCTTGCCACAGGTCACTTTGAGCTCTACCGGCGAATAGAAGAAGGCAATGAGCGTCGAGATGATATAAAAAAACTGGCCAATGAAATCATGCCTAAAATCACCATAACCACCCAGGTTGCAATGGCGTTTAATGATTTATTCGATGGTGATGATAATGTTAACGACGAGACACTTGAAAAATTACCGGCACAATTAACACAGTTGGGCGAACATCTTGCCCTGCGTATTGATCTGGAAGATCAGTTAATTGATACGCTGCTGTCTACGATACAAAAATCTCAACCGAGCAGGCTTCTTTCCTAATAGCTGTCTGATCGAACTTACTAACAGGATAGATAAAAAGGATACTTTTTATCTGTTTCAGTAATACTAAGGAGAACGGTAATTAGTATTAGCAGATGTGGTTTACAATTTGAACAGCGCAGCCTCCACCTGTTCTTCCTGATGCGCCAGACACCAGCACTGATGTAATGACCGGCGACGGAAATCTTCCGTTAATGTCAAGGCAGTAATCTCACGCACGGCAAATTCATCCTGCAAGGTTTTATCCAGGGTGAATTTTCTTGCATTGGTAGAAAAAATCAACTGGCCGTTATGGCTCAACAAACCCATTACCTGTTTTAACAGACTGACATGATCACGCCTGATATCAAATGCCTGTTGCATTTTTGTTGAATTGGAAAAAGTCGGTGGATCAAGAAAAATTAGATCAAAAACTTCCCCCGCACGTTTTGCATCCCATAACCACTGCATGCAGTCCGCACGAATAAAACGGTGTTTTTTTCCACTCAGATGGTTACAGCGGAAATTATCTTCCGCCCATTGAAGATAGGTATTGGACATATCAACCGTCGTCGTGGTTTTTGCACCACCGGCTGCTGCATAAACACTGGCGCTACCGGTGTAGGCAAAAAGATTCAGTACATTTTTCGCCTTTGCCAGGCGATAAATAATCTGCCGGGTGAGGCGGTGGTCAAGAAACAGCCCGGTATCAAGATAATCATACAGATTTACCCGGAACAACAAATCGGATTCATGCACAGTTATCATTCTGCCTTTATTATCCTGTTTCGTATACTGCTGCCTGCCCGATTGCTTTTTACGTACTTTTAACACGACTTTTTCCTGCGCAATACCCAACACCTGCGCCGTCACATCAATAATATCATTCAGGCGTTTACCCGCTTTTGCCTGATCAACCGTTTTCGGCGCTTCGTATTCCTGAATGTGAACCCAGTCTTCATAGATATCTATGGCAACTGCATACTGAGGAATATCGGCATCATAAACACGATAACAACTCACCGAATTTTTATGTGCCCATTTCTTTATATGTTTCGCGTTTTTTTTCAGCCGATTGACATACATCAGCGCATGTTCACTTATCTCAGGGGGCAGAACTTTTACTGGTGTCTGTACTTTATTAGCGGCGAGTGGCTGCTCTGATCCTTTATTTTTTATCCGGCCATTATTTTTTATTTGGCCATTTTCTATTTGGCCATTTTCTATCTGACCCGTTTTTATCTGGCCAGGCTCCGCTTCACATCCATGTTCTATTGTATTGAGATGATACTGATACAGGGTACATTTTATTGCGCCATTGTATAAGCTGTTTTTATGGAAAGAACGCAGGCTAATATTTTTTGCCAGCGATTCTTCTGAGGTAAAAATGACTGCTGTCCAGCCTGGAAAAGCCTGCTTTAACATTTTCCCCAGACGCAGATACAGGGTGCGTAACGGCTGAACCTGTCCGAGGCGTTTACCATAAGGAGGATTGGTTATAATCAACCCGTTTGATGAGACCATAGCGGGCATGGCTGTAGTAGTATCCATCTGTTCCAGTTTTATTTTTGCGGATAACCCAGCGGCCTGAATATTCTGCTGTGCAATAGCAAGAATGCTTGCTGAATAATCACAGCCAATAATAGTGGGCAGTTGTTCGATACGCTCATCCAGTCCATCCTTCGCCTGTTGAATAATTACCTGCCATTGTTTTTCATCAAACTGTTGCCAGCCCATAAAGCCATAATAGTCACGTAATAAACCCGGTGCCATATCGGCGGTCATCATTGCTGCCTCGATCAGCAGGGTTGCACTGCCGCACATCGGGTCAAACAGAGGGTCTCCCCTGCGGGCAAAATCCCGCCATTTTGCCCGGTATAATATGGCGGCAGCCAGGGTTTCACGTAATGGTGCTATGCCGCCACGCTGCCGATAACCACGCCGATGCAACGCTTCTCCGGACAGATCAAGGTAGGTAATTACCTTTTGCTCAGTAATATAGACATTAACTCGAATTGATGGCCGCTCACGTACCACATCGGGTCGTATTCCAGTTTTTTCCTTGAACTGATCCACGATCGCATCTTTAATTCGCAGAGTAGCATAATGGCTGTTGCTAATTTGCGAATGGGAACTGAAACAGTCAATCGCAAAGCTGTCACTAACAGCCATGTGTTCAGACCAGTCAATATGCTGGATAGCGTTGTATAGTTGATCCTCATCTGCAACCGTGAATTCAGCCAGTTTTAATAGTATACGGCTGGCAAGGCGCGACCACAAACAGGCTCGATAGGCACCTTCCAGTGAACCTGAAAAATGCACACCACCATTGCCAATAGATAAACCAGGCAGACCGAGGTGTTCCAGTTCGCTCTGAAGCAGATCTTCAACCCCTTTGGAACAACTGGCAAAAAATAAATAATCCATTATGTATTAACCTGTCGTGATGTATTAATCTGTCTGGCATCGCAGACAAGCAATACGGGCAGACCATTACGCAACGGAAAGGCCAGCCCGTCTTTTGCACAGATAAATTCTTTGGTACTGCGTTGATAAGACAAACCACCCTTACATAACGGACAGACGATAATAGAAAGAAGTTTTTTATTCATTGTTTTTAAGAAAAACCCATTGTGTTATATTACTGAAACAGATAATAAGGATCCTTATTATCTATCCTGTTATAACAATGCTTTAGTCAGCTCCTGCGTTAATGTATTATTACAGATTGCAGTGACTGGCAAATACCATAGATTACTGAAATCAGCCGCACCGGTGTTTTGTTTTTGTTGCAAATGATATTGACATTTTACGGCATCTTTTTCCGTCATCAGTACACACTTGCCCGACCAGGCAGCAATATCATCACCAGTAAAAATATAATGATCCGCAAACGGTTGTTGCTGAACACTTAACCCTGCATCGCTTAATAAATGAAAAAACCGTTCAGGATGGCCGATGCCTGCCACCGCAATAACCGGCTGTTTTTTTAATGTCTGAATAATTTTTTTTTCACCACTGACCAGGTTAACAATCTGATCAAACTCTAATTGATAAAAACAGTTTTGCCCTGCATCTATTTCCTGTTGTGGCTGACCATTATAAACAATAATATCAACCTTTTTTAAACGGCTAACCGGTTCACGCAAAGGTCCGGCGGGCAGGCAGAAACGATTACCGTGCAGGCGTCTGGCATCCACCACAGCAATTTCCAGACTTCTCTGCAGGCGATAATGTTGCAGCCCATCATCAGATAGAACAATATCACAGTTATTATTATCTAATAAAAAACTCACTGCTGCTGCACGATCGGCACCGACAACAACAGGACAACGGGTGCGTTGAAAAATCATCCAGGGTTCATCACCCACATTGATGGCACTGTCATTACCATCAATTTGTTTCACCCCGGATACACTGCCACCATAACCTCTGCTGACAATACCGGGGGCTTTCCCCTGTTCTATAAGAAACTCACAGATCGAAATTAACAACGGGGTTTTACCACTGCCACCGACACTGATATTACCAACTATCACTACCGGGACATCAAAGTGCTGTGAGGTGATAATACCTAATTGATAACACTGTCGGCGGACAAAAACAACAATGCAGAAGAGCAGGGAAAGCGGCCAGAGTAACCAGGCGATCAAATTGCGACTGTACCAGTATTTCATTTTGATCAGTCTATATTACTTTACTGTTTATGTTCTTCGCTAAACTGAATACGATGCAGGGAAGCATAATGCGCATCCAGAATAATCAGCTCGTCATGGGTACCGGCTTCAACAATTCGCCCCTGATCCAGAACAACAATGACATCTGCTTTTTCAATAGTTGATAGCCGGTGGGCAACAACCAGAGTAGTACGGGTTTCCATCAGGTTTTCCAGTGATGCCTGAATATAACGTTCTGATTCGGTATCTAATGCCGAGGTCGCCTCGTCCAGAATGAGTATGGGCGCATCTTTTAATAAGGCGCGGGCAATAGCAATGCGTTGACGCTGACCGCCGGAAAGCATTACGCCACGTTCACCCACCATGGTATCAAAACCATTCTTTGACTGATCGATAAACCCTTTCGCATAGGCCGCCTCGGCTACGGCAACAACCTGTTCATGGCTGGCGCTTTTCATTTCACCATAAGCAATATTGTTCTCAATGGTATCATTAAATAACACAACATCCTGTCCCACATAGGAAATATGTGAGCGCAGGTTTGCCAGTGAATAATCCTGTATTTTGCGGCCATCGAGTAAAATCTCTCCTTCGATATATTCATACAGACGGGGGATTAAATTTGACAAGGTTGATTTGCCACTACCTGAGCGACCAACAAAAGCAACCGTTTGTCCCGCTTTAATCGACAATGAAATATCAGTTAACGCATTTCTGTCACTACGACCATAACGAAAACTTAACTGTTTAAATTCAAGATTACCGGTTATATTGGAGCTTGTATAAGTTCCGTTATCCTTTTCTTTTTCCAGATCAATAAAGCTGAAAATACTTTCTGCTGCTGCTATACCCCGTTGCAGGTCACTAACTACAGCAGTAATAGCTTTGATGGAAGGCATCATCATAAACATGGCCGCCAGAAATGACATAAAAGTACCCACGGTAATTTTTTCAATCATACTGGGCATGGTAGCCAGATAAATAAGAACCGCCAGTGCACAGGCAACAATTAACTGCACAATCGGCTGGCTTAGTGACTGCGTCATCTGCATTTTAAGATTCTGTTTGCGGTTTAAGGCATTAACCTGTTTAAACTGATCGGATTCATACTGCTGTCCACCAAAAATCTTTACTACCTGATGCCCCTTAATGGCTTCTTCCAGGACACGCGAAACATTACCCATTGTGCTCTGAATACGCTGACTGATACGACGAAAACGTTTTGACACCCAGACAATTAACGTGGTCACTACCGGCATTACAACTAGAAAGACCAGTGACAACATGGCGTTTAAATAAATCATCCATGAAATCAGACCGATAATAGTAAGCGTATCACGAATAAACACGGTAATCGCATGGGTGGATGCATGCGCCACCTGTTCTACGTCATAGGTAAATTTGGACATTAACTCACCCGTCGTAGAACGGTCGTAAAAATATTTTGGCAGATCCAGTAATCTACCAAACATTTCATTGCGCAAAATGAAAATTACATTTCGCCCAATCAGGCTCATGCCATAGGTTGCGGCAAAGGCACCGATAGTTCGCACAAGATAAATACCAATCAGCGCAACAGGCACCCATTTAATAGTTTCCGGATCACGATGCACAAAACTCCCGTCCATTAATGGTTTCATTAAGGCAGTAAATGCGGTGGAGGAAAGGGCGATAATAACCATACCAAAAATTGCCAACAGAAAAATACCCTTGTACGCCAGGGCATAATGCAGCAGGCGAAAATATACTTTTAAACCGGATTCTTTTTTACTAACCGATACAGACATAGTGAATTATCTGGTTTCAACTGTGGCAATAGAAAGCCGGGTTATCCCCAGTTGTGAGACTGCATCCATCGCCCTCACTACCGACTGATGTGTGCTCTGGCCATCTGCACGCAAAACAATAGTCTGATCCTTTTTACCATTTAATATTTTTGCCAACGCCTGTTTAAGCGTTGCCAGGCTGGTATTAATTACCTGACGATCATTAATATAATATTTACCACTGGCATCAATGGTAAGCACGATTTGTTTTCCCTGCGTCAGTACAGCTTTAGCGGAGGCTTCAGGCAAACTGACCTTCAGTCTGGCATGGCGATCAAAGCTGGTGGAAACCATAAAAAAGATAAGTAGCAGAAAGACAACGTCAATTAATGACGTCATATTAACTTCGGGCTCATCCTCTTTACGATGTGATCGCAGATTCATGACTTAACCTTACCGTCAGTGTTATCAGTTTGTTCCATGTCTTCAGCCATACCGTTCGGGTGCTGTCGGTTATAATGCAATACATCCACCATTTTGATTGCTTCACGTTCCATTACTACAATAATTGAATCGACCTTGCGACGAAAATAACGGTAGAACACCAGAGTAAAAATTGCCACAGATAAACCGGCGGCGGTAGTAATCATTGCCTGTGAAATACCATTGGCCAGCACGGATGGATCACCCACACCATAGGTCGTAATGGCATTAAAAACGTTAATCATACCAACCACAGTACCCAGTAGACCAAGAAGGGGGGAAATCGAGGCAATGGTGCCCAGTGTGTTCAGAAAATGTTCCAGTTCGTGAACTACTTCACGACCACGTTCTTCAATACTTTCTTTAATTCGCTCACGGCTTTCGTCACGATGTAACAGACCAGCACTTAAAACTTTACCCAGCGCTGATTCTTTTGCCAGTGCTTCAATCGCGGCACGCGGCAGGTTATCGCGTTTAATCGCATTCCACACCACCGCAACCAGATGCCGGGGCAATACCCTTTCACGGCGCAGACTCCAGAAACGTTCAGCAATAATTGAAACAGAAATAATAGAGCATAAAATAATGGGCAGCATCAGCCAGCCGCCGGATTTCACCAGTTCAAACACATCTCACCTTCAGAATTTTTCTCTCACTATAGGCGCTATCTTACTTGATTTGCCCTTATTTTGTTATCAAAAATACGATTCCAGTAATGGTGGTGCGACAGCCGATAGGCATCCACCTGGGTAATCCCCTGCCCCGGCACCAGCAGCAGACTGACAGCACCGACCAGACCGGTCTGTAGCAGCTGGATATGTCGCCGTTGATAACGATTTACTACGGTTTTATTCGGCAGATGGTAACGGTTACGGTAGCCGGTGGGCAAAATAGCCAGGGTTGGCCTGAGCGCATCAATAAATGCCTCACTTGAGGAGGTTTTACTACCGTGATGCGCCACCACCAGCACATCGGTCTTCAATCTGCCCGAGAAGTTTTTCAGTAACTGCCTTTCAACTTCTTTTTCAATATCACCGGTAAGTAGAACCGACCCACCGGCAGCGGAAATCTGTAGCACACAGGAGTGGTTATTGCGTTTTTTCAGTATTTTCTTCCATTTAACAGATTGACTATCTTCGATAGCCGGCGGATTTAGAAAACGAAACTGCACACCATCCCAGTACCATTGCTGACCGCGATAGCAGGGCATTTTATTCTTCGCATTGAGGGTTTGTAAATCCTGCCCAATGACAGATGCTTCCGGAAAGGCCGCCAGAATGGAAGCGGCGCCACCAATATGATCGTTGTCGCCATGGCTGATTACCAGTGTATCAATCGTATGTATCCCGCTGGCGCGTAAAAACGGCACCACTACCGAACGTCCGGCATCGAGTTTCTCACCCAGTTTTGCGCCACTGTCGAACACCAGCGTATGGTGTTGTGTCTGCACCACCGTCGCCAGTCCCTGACCGACATCCAGCACACTCAGGCGGATTGTACCCGCCACCGGAAAAGCAGAAGACGTGGGTAAATAAAGCGCTGCAATCGCTGGTATCAGACACACCAGGACAATTATTATCCGTATGGCGAACACCCGCTGTGGAGGAATATTCCTGCTCAGCAGACGGTTACTGATACGACTGAAATAACCGGCAGGAACAAACCAGATAAGCATTGCCATGGCGGCGCAGAATAATTGCCAGAGCATGATATTACCAGTATTAATGTAGGCAAACGGCCACCCTGCCAGCATCTCCAGCCATAACCATCCCCATTGCAATGCACTGGCAGCAAGCATGACAAACCACTGGCTGAATAATGGAATAAACGGATAAAACAGCAACGCCAGCAGCACAAACGGCACCACCAGAAAGCTAACGAAGGGAACCATTAATAGATTTGCCAGCGGCGCAATCAGTGAGCCTTGCTGAAACAGGTATAACGACAGGGGAAACAGAGCCAGCGTAATCATCAGTTGCAGTCCGCCCCAGCACATCAATCGCTGTTTGATGCGTGAAAACCACAAAAAACGGGGAGCAATGACCGGAGCAATATCTGTCGACGGACTGGAAACCACTGGCTGCGGTTCACTGAAAGTATAAAAAATGACCGCCACGGCAATAAAGGAAAACCAGAAACCGGGGGACAATACCGACAGTGGATCCCACAGCAGAACCAGAAACAGCGCCAGACCCAGTGCATCCAGTGGACAGAGATAACGCCGTAACAAAGAAGCAGCGGCAAATCCGCCCAGCATCACCAGCGCCCGTTGGGCTGGTATCGAAAAACCGGCAAGCAGAGCATAAACAATGGCAACCAGCAGACCACTGATCACCCCCAGATGCGGCGCTGGCAGGCGGTATAACCATGAAACCGGAGCCAGCCGGGAAAACAGCCAGCGACCGGCGACAAAACCAAACAGATAGGCCAGACCAATATGTAAACCGGAAATTGCCATTAAATGATTAGTACCGGTACGCAGCAGTACCTGCCATTGTGCCGGGGTAATCAAGCGGCGTTCGCCTATCGCCAGCGCCGTTATCATACCGGTCACTGCTGGCTTTACCGGCAAAGAAGAGAGCTGCGCGGATGCCGCCGCTGGGGTAGAGGATTGTAGCCAACGGCTTATCGAGCGGCTCAGTTTCTCACGCATGGCATCAACAGAATAAACGGGAGCAGCAGACAGACGCCGGTTACGCCAGTGGCTTGTTGCACTGGCTGCACGGATATAGCCTCTGGCATCAATACCTCGCTGAAACAGCCAGCCTTCATAATCAAAACCACCGGGATTAAAAAAGCCATGTGGGGGCTTCAGACGCAGCAGAAACTGCCAGCTTTCCCCGGCGTGTACGGCCTGTACTTTATGCTTTCTGCCGTAATACCAGCTCAGGCGGATTTTACGTGGCATGTAATCGTTAAAGGGTTCTCGGGAATCAACCAGCTCAAAATGATCCACAGACAGATAAAAATGTTTACCCCGTCGGCTGTTTTCCGGTACACCCACTACCCTGCCCTGAACCATAATCGTTTTTCCGGCGAGTGATTCCGGTAAACGGTGCTGCAATGCCTGATGCGCATAAATGACCGCCCAGCTCATGCCTGCGGTAAATAAAAACAGAGTTTTTACCAGGCGATACAGCAGAGAATGGCTATTAACGCGGCTTATACGTACATATATATAGATTACTGCAACAGGCAACACGCCCAGCAGAATATATTCTGTATCCGGTAACTGTGGCCATTGTTGAACCAGCACAATGCCACTAAGAAAAATCAGCGCAGAGAAAAACATCCGTGTTATCGTCCATGTTATCGTTATGGCTATATATCGTTAAGGCCGTAAAAAATGCAGGAAAAAAGCAACCGAGCTTATTGTCGGTGGGCTCAATAGGCTATAATGGCGCTTCGGTTAACTGTTACCACTACCATTGACACCCACTTTACCTCATGCCACGTAAGTTTTTCCAGCGTTTTATGCCTGATCATGCAAAGATCAAGCAAAATAAGAACCTGTCTATCTTTGGTGAATTGCTACACGAGCCTAATCTGTGGCATCTAAATCGCCGCTCGGTTGCCGGTGCCTTTGCAGTCGGGCTGTTTTTTGCCTGGGTTCCTCTGCCCTCACAGATGATTATGGCGGCAGCCGTAGCTATCTGGTTACGCACCAATCTACCAATTTCTGTTATGCTGGTGTGGATTACCAATCCGCTAACCATTCCCCCTATGTTTTACTTTGCCTACCTTGTCGGCACCTGGGTCGTCGGCTCACCACCTTCCACATTCGAGTTTGAACCTAGCATAAGATGGTTGTTACATGGTATGGAAACAACCTGGAAACCCTTCCTTGTCGGCTGTGCCACTGTCGGTATTGTCTCCAGTATCACGGGTTATTTTTCCATTCAGTTACTCTGGCGCTATTCTATTTATAAACGCCAGCGCGCAAGAAAACTACGGCAGAAAAAGTTATAATTCAGGGCATATCTAATTACGCATCATAATGAGTAATAAACAAAAAATTATTATCGGTATGTCCGGTGGTGTCGATTCCTCGGTTGCCGCATTATTGTTATTACAACAGAATTATCATGTTGAGGCCCTGTTTATGAAAAACTGGGAAGAAGATGATGAAGAACAATACTGCGCCGCCGCAGAAGATATAAAAGATGCTCGTTCCGTCTGCGAGACTCTGGGTATTGTCCTGCATACGGTCAATTTTTCCAGTGAATACTGGGATCGGGTGTTTCAGCATTTTCTTGATGAATATGCCGCCGGACGCACGCCGAATCCAGATGTTTTATGTAATAAGGAAATCAAGTTCCGCGCCTTTCTGGAACATGCACAAACCCTGGGCGCGGATAAAATTGCCACCGGTCACTACGCCCGTATCCGGCAGCAGGGCCACACCCTGCAACTACTACGCGGGCTGGATGATAACAAGGATCAGAGTTATTTTTTATACACGCTCAACCAGTATCAACTCAGTCATAGCCTGTTCCCCATCGGAGAGTACAATAAGGATGAAATTCGCCAACTGGCAAAAGATAATCATCTGGTTACCTGTGACAAAAAAGACAGTACCGGTATCTGTTTTATCGGTGAACGGCGTTTTGCCACTTTCCTGGAAAAATTCCTGCCCGCGAAACCGGGTATTATCCAGACCATTGAAGGCGAAAACCTCGGCACCCATAACGGTTTAATGTATTACACCCTGGGGCAACGTAAAGGCCTTGGCATTGGCGGTATCAAAGACTCGGATGAAGAACCGTGGTATGTGGTAGAAAAAGATCTGATTAATAACCGCCTTGTGGTTGCACAGGGGCACAATCATCCCCATTTGTTTTATAACACTCTGGAAAGTAAGCAACTGCACTGGGTAGCAAAAAAACTACCGGATAACACCGCAATAACAGCAAAAATCCGCTACCGCCAGAGCGATCAGCATTGCCATATTAGCGCACTGGCAGATGATCGTATCCGGGTGGATTTTGATCAGCCACAGCGTGCCATTACCCCAGGCCAGTCAGTCGTCTTTTATCAGGGAGAAATCTGCCTTGGTGGTGGCATTATAGAAACCATGTACGAACATGAAGCAACCGCTAAAAAAACAGCAATATGATACATTCAATAGACGATCAGACACTGGCACTTGCCGGTATTTTTCAGGCAGCATCTCTGGTTAGACAGATCGCAAACAAAGGTATGGCAAATAGCGCCCATATAGAATCCAGTATCGAAAGCCTGTTCCGTTTTGACGCTGCTAACGTAGAGGAAGTGTATGGTAATCTTGCCGGGGTAAATCATGGGCTACGTATTTTGCAACAACAACTCTGCGGTGATCGCCGTGTAGAAGAAATGGAAATAACCAAATACGTTATTTCTCTGATGGTGCTGGAAAAAAAACTTTTACGTAATAAAAAAATGCTGACACAGCTTACTGAAGGCTTAAAAAATATTGAGTCAGAACTGAATTTTTTCAGCCTCAGCCACGATACTATTTTTGCCAAACTTGGCGAGCTATATAAAAATACCATCAGCACCCTGAGTCCAAAAATTATTGTTAGTGGTGAACGCCCTTATCTCAATGATGGGCATAATGCAGCTAAAGTCCGATCCCTGCTACTTGCCGGTATCCGTTCAGCCGTTTTATGGCGCCAGTGCGGCGGTTCGCGCTGGCAGCTTTTATTCAAACGTAACATCTACCTGCAACAGTGCGAAAAAATGATTACCCGGTTGTAAACGTCCCTACCCTGTTTTATGAACAACTTATTACTGAAATGGATAAAAGGGATACCTGATGTTCAGGACACGCTGTCAATACATCCATGTAAGCTCGACACCTGCATCCATGCGGCTGACGGTCTTGAATAATAAATCCATCCTGTTAGTATGAGCAGCACAATAAATCCAGCAATTCATTCAAGACCTTATCCAGTGTTTGCAACCGCACCGCTTCACGATCACCGGAAAAATTGAAGGTAAACGCCTGTGTGCTTTTGCCACGTCGCCCCCGGCATAGCCACACCAGCCCCACCGGTTTGTCCTCACTACCCCCGTCCGGCCCGGCAATACCACTGATACTCACCACCACATCCGCCGGTGTATTTTCAAGCAGGCCATCACACATTTCCAGTACGGTTTCGCCACTGACCGCACCGAACTCATTCAGGGTGGACGCAGACACACCCAGTACCTGCTGCTTCATCGCATTACTATAACTAACTACCGAGCCTTCAAACCAGACGGAACTGCCGGGCAGATCAGTAATAATCTTTGCCAGCCAGCCACCACTGCAGGATTCCGCTGCTGCCAACGTCATCTTCCGGGCTTTCATGCACTCACCAAGCCTGCCTGCCAGTATGTGCAGTGTTTCTTCAGTAACTATATTCATATTCCGTTTTAATCTTTCGGCTGGAAAAGGGATGCCAGTGCTACACAAAAACTTACTACAAAAAAAGCAGCGGATAATACGGTCAACGCTTCTGCCATAGTGACACCAAAGGCCAGCACGGGGGTATAACCACAGGAAGTTTCCGGTCGATAGAGCCAGGGTAGCCAGCTATCTATCGCAAACCAGCTCGGCAGGCCGGTACTGAATCCACAGTCACCAAATATAAAGCCTCGCTCGGTACCCAGTAACTGATAGGAGCGGTCGCATAGACCCGCCGCAATCAATACAACAAACCAGTTCGTAATGATAATAGGCACCGTGGTTTTACGCCAGAACATGCCTGCAACCGCAACCAGTACCAGCAAGGATATCCAGAGTCGTACCTGTATACACACTATGCAGGGAAGATCTCCCAGGACATACTGATAATACAGAGCCACCGCCAGTGCCCCCATTCCTGCCAGTATATAAAACAGCCAGTAATCGCGACTACGGAAAAGCATATTAAATCGTTTGATTATGTTCATAATTTACTATCCGGGTATTTTTAGAGCTTCCTTAGTAGAAGTCCATCGGAATTATCGCATTGTACGCATGATTTTATCGCAAAGCTGCTAACAGAGAATAAAAATATTTTTTCGAAGAAGCTATTGCGGGCAAATTTTATCTACTACGGATGGTCATAGCAGATAATACCTGAAAATAATGCTTGATTTTATAAGACAGTTGTATTACTTTCAATAACCATCTGTAACGTAGTCAGGCACAGCCAGCCTTTACCACTGGAGAAATAGCATGAGTGAGATAAGTGAAAAGCATCTGTTTTCAACCATATCAATCGGCAATCTAAAACTAGCCAACCGTATGGTAATGGCGCCAATGACTCGTAACCGCGCTGGTGAAGGTAATGTACCACAGGAGATAAATATTGAATATTACCGACAACGGGCAACAGCCGGGCTGATTGTCACCGAGGGCTCCCAGGTTTCAGCCGAAGGGGTTGGGTATCCGGCGACACCCGGAATATATAATGATGCCCAGGTAAGCGGCTGGAAAAACATTACCAATGCCGTACATAAGGAAGGCGGTCATATTTTTCTGCAATTATGGTTCTGCGGGCGAATTTCACACCCTGATTTATTACCCGATGGACAGACACCGGTCGCCCCTTCTGCGATCAAACCGGAGGGAGAAACCTTTACCCATGAGGGCATGAA
>CAYXNL010000022.1:9184-33453 GCA_964466455.1 uncultured Thiotrichaceae bacterium | reverse complement strand
TTTCAGGTTTCCTCCAGAGATGCTCAGGTTGAGGTAGAATTACCTGAGCCTGTCCATTCATACCTCTATGACTGGCGTGGATATGGGCATAAAACGTCTATTTGCAATGAGAAAAAAATGAATGTAATACAATTTATAAGGCAGTATTTTGCCGAACGTTTTTCGCCTTTAATACGGGTCACACATTATGCGGTAATGCTTTTTGTGCTAAGCCAGATTGTTGTAAGTAACTTTATGGAGATAAGTGATGATGGGAAAATAAGTAATCATTTCCTTGCGTACTATGGGACGTGGGTACATATAATCACAGGTTTGTTTCTCGTGCTGGTTGCTACGGTATTTATTGTTGTTGAGCTGAAAAAACATGGTCTGGTTTATTTTTATCCCTGGCTGTATGGCGATTTATCCCGGTTTAAATTAGATTTACAGCAGTTGAAATCATTAGAATTACCTGCAGTGAGTGCTAAAGGTCTTGTTGCTATTGTGCAGGGTCTGGGTCTTGGGGCATTATTTCTGGTCGTTTTCTCCGGGTTGAGCTGGTTTATATTATGGTCCTATCATTCACCGCTGGCGGATTATGTAAAAGAAATTCATGAATCGCTCACCGCTCTGATAGAGGCTTATATAATTGGTCATGGTGGTATAGGGGTGATACATCTATTTATTTCTTATAAAGATAAACTAAGGACCCTCTGATTAATACACTGCCATAGTCTGTCAGTTTGCTGTGGGGTTGTTTATTTGCAGGAAAGCCGACAGATTCCAGGTTGGTGATGTTACTGTGAAGGATGTTACTGTGAAGTATTCATATTGATCAGATTTTCCATTTCCTCACTGTATTGTAGCCAGTCATTTTCAGCAACTTCAAACTGTTTATCGACATTGGTTTTTTCATGCAGGTATTGCTGTAATCGCTGTTTGTTTTCCTCGGCATAAATAGTTGTGTCTGCCAGCAGTGTTTCAATTTCACGCTGCTTCTGTTGCAGGGTTTCCATTTTCTGTTCTGTCCGGGTAATTTTTTTACGTAGAGGCTGGACTTTTTTTCGCTGTTCCGCCTCAAGACGTTTACGTTCTTTTCTTGCACTGGCAGAAGGGTTATTGTCCGGCTGCTCGGGTGTGGTGCCTGTTCTGGATGATAGTTCTGTTACTGCACCAGCTTGCAGTGGATCAGTGTGTACCGGGCTGGCCTGTTTATATTGCTCGCTCAGCCATTTCGGATAATCATCAAGACTTAGCGGGAAATCATCGACCGTTTTGTTGTGTACCAGAAGCAGGCGATCGCAACTGACTCGTAACAGATGCCGATCGTGGGAAACGATAACCATGGCTCCGGCAAAATCCTGTAAGGCCTGTGCCAGTGCCTGACGCATTTCCAGATCAAGATGGTTGGTCGGCTCATCCAGTAGTAACAGATTAGGACGTTGATAAACCAGCAGTGCCAGTGCCAGGCGGGATTTTTCACCACCGGAAAACGGAGCTACCGGGCTGATCGCCATATCACTGGAAAAACCGAAACCACCGAGAAAATTGCGGCAATCGGCCTCTCTTGCTTTCGGATCGATTTGCAGCAGATGCTCAAGCGGGGTGTGTTCGGGATGAAGATGTTCAATCTGGTGCTGGGCAAAATAACCGATACGTGTTTCCCTGCCCGTTTGTCGTTCACCCTGTGAAATAGCCAGTTTGGCGGCCAGTATTTTAATCAGTGTGGATTTACCAGCACCATTGGGGCCAAGCAGACCAATGCGGTCACCGGGGTGTAGAACCAGATCAATATTTTGCAGAATATGGGTAGTACCATACGCAGCACAAACCTGTTCCAGACGCAGCAGAGTGTCGGGAATTTTATCCGGTGCTGGCAGAGAAAAATGGAAGGGAGAATCCACATGAGCGGGTGCGATTTCTGCCATACGCTGCAATGCCTTTAAACGGCTTTGTGCCTGTTTCGCTTTTGTTGCCTGGGCACGAAAACGGCTGATATAGGACTGTATGTGTTCACGCTCACGTTGTTGTCTGATATAGCTGGCCTGCTGATTGGCGAGGCGTTCAGCACGGATGTGTTCAAACGCAGAATAATTACCGTTATACAGCGTGATGTGCTGGTGCTCGATATGGGCAATATGGTCGCAGACTGAATCAAGGAAATCGCGATCGTGTGAGATCATTAACAATGTACCGGTATATTTTTTCAACCAGCTTTCCAGCCAGATCAGCGTTTCCAGATCCAGATGGTTGGTGGGTTCATCCAGCAACAGCAGGTCGGAGCGACACATTAATGCCTGCGCCAGATTCAGTCGCATCCGCCAGCCCCCGGAAAATTCGTTGACTGCACGGTTCTCGTCACCGGCTTTAAAACCCAGACCGGATAATAGCTGACCGGCGCGGCTGCGGGCGCGGTAACCATCAATATTTTCATACTGGTTGAACAGACTGGCATGATGCAGACCATTGCTTTCCTGCTCGGCGCTTTGCAGGGCGGCTTCTATATTGCGAAGTTCTTTGTCACCGTCAAGAATAAATTCAATTGCTGGCTGTACTGTGGCGGCTGTTTCCTGGGCGACATGGGCAATAACCCAGTTAGCAGGGTGGAGGCAGTCACCGCTATCTGCATGAAGTTGGTCCAGAATTAGTGCAAACAGGCTAGATTTACCGCAGCCATTGGCACCGGTAAGACCAACCTTCCATCCAGGATGGACCTGGAAACAGGCATGGGTAAATAGAGATTTGGCGCCACGGCGGAGACTGAGTGAGTTAAACTGCAACATACGGCTATTTTAGCCTGCCTGTATGCAGTGGTGTTGTGTTTATACAAACCGATTATGCACATGGCTGGGTTTTCCAAAAGGGTAACTATCTGAATCCTGGTCAGAGTTCCTTAAAACTTCACATAGGCACCGGCAAAAGCACCACCAAAGCTGATATTGGCATTGCTATTGTCAATGTTGTCCAGGATCAGTTGTTCGCGTCGGTAACCAGCCTCAAAACCAATATGCATTTCTGTGGTGTAGGCAATTTTTGCGGTGATGTCTGAAATCTTACTGCCCGAGTAGGACAGATAACTGATATCAGCGCTGATAGTTAAACCCGGCCAGGGAGAAGCACCGATCAGTCCGTATAACATAGGAACGGTTTTGCTAACTGAATCACTGGCTGTCTGCGACAGAGAGCCAACAGAACTGGTGAAGTTATAGCTAACGTCTAACTTACGGATATTTATCCCCAGATCCAGATTTACCACATTATCCAGTACCTGATAATAAGCAATCATGTCCAGTGTTTTTATTTTTGCATCACTGGTTATATTACCTGTAAAGTTCTGACCATTGTAGGTAAAAGTGGATGAGCCATTGCCTGAGTGGTCAATATTAGTGTATAGCACGCGGATATTGGGCAGTAATGGGATCGGGTGTTCAAAGTCGGCAAAGAAATAGCCCTGATTTGAGGTATTAAAAAACAGATCATTGTTGAGATCAACCGTTGCTGGATCACCAGTTTTATGAACGCTGCCGGAAGGCGATTCATTCCACATACCGCCGCCAACGGTGACCGACAGGGTATCTGCATTTGCTGCTGGAATTAGGAATACAAGACTACTCGCATAGACAAATGATTTTAATCGCATGGTTACTCGCCTGATAATAGTTAAGGAAACTGACAGACGAGTATAGGTGGTATTTTGCTAATTACTGAAAAATTATCGGAAAATTATGTAGTTTGATGTATTTAAGAGGCCGCTGAACAATTCTGGACGCAAGATATTCATTCATGTCTCGTGCAAAGATCTCATTGTGCCTTTTTCAGTTTACTGACTTCCTCATGCAGCGTTTTTTTCCGTGCGGCGTCTTTCTCCTTCTCAGTTTTCAGTAATGCCTTTTCTGCCGTTGCTATCTGTTTTAACTGCTCTTTTGTTACTTTCAGTTCAGCCTTAAGTGATAGCAGTTGCTGATCAAGTTGCCGATTGATTTGTTGATTGATTTGCTGATTATTGCGGGTAGTATCGAGTTTCGGCTTTATCCGTGTGCGCGTAGTCGCTGTTTTTGCTGTTTTTTCTACTGCTGGTTTTTTTGTGGCTATTTTCTTTGCTGCACGTTTTTTGATTGCTGATTCTGTTTTTGGTTTGCGTATAACTTTGGGTCTGGTGGTTGTAGCACCCACTTTTTTAATTGTTGTGTTGCCGGTAAGTGTTTTGATTTTCTTACGTGGACGTATTTTAGGTTCACGTTTGTCCACCCGGGTATGGATAATTGCCGGTTTTGCCTTGCTGTACACGGGTGCAGGCTCAAGCAGAAGCTTAACCGGAGTGCGTCTGGTGCGCAGACCCCGTAAAGCAGACTTAATACGTTTGATAACATCATTGATGTCACCATGAGCATCAAATACATGCAGGATGCCCAGCTGCTTGTAATAATCGCTGATCGGCTGGGTTAGTGTTTCAAAAATCTGCAGGCGCCGTTTAATCGTTTCTTCATTGTCATCGCTACGATGTTGCAGGATGCCGCCACATTCATCGCAGTGGTCATCAACGGTAGGTGGCTGAGTATATAAATTGAATAAAGTACCACATGAAATACAGGTAAGACGCCCGATCATACGCTGAATCAGCATTTCGGTATCCACCTCAAACTGTAATACTGCGTCGATGGGCTTTCCTAACCTGTCAAGAATGAGATTGAGTGCTTCGGCCTGCGCCAGATTGCGTGGGAAGCCATCGAGAATAAAACCCTGATCTGCATCTGGGCGGGTAATCCGCTCGCGGATCATGCCAATCACAATATCATTCGGTACCAGTTGACCGGCATCCATAATTGTTCTTGCCTGCCGTCCCAGCGGAGTTTGTGCGGTAACTGCTGCGCGTAGTAAATCCCCCGTGGAAATCTGGGGGATGTGGTATTTTTCTTTCAGGTATCTGGCCTGCGTGCCCTTACCTGATCCTGGCGCCCCTATCAGGATCAACTTCATAGTGGTCTCCGTCACGGTATTGAGTTGTTTTATTTATTGTTATGGCCATTTCCATCACTATTATACAAATCCGATGAAGGTCTGGTGAGGGTGGCAATAAACAGATTCTGTCGATTGTTACATAATTGTCAAGTCTCGGTAAGGGGAAAGCTCAAAAAAAATGACATATTCGGCTTTTAATGAAGGGATGTTTATGTTAATAATCATTATCCTGTATGTAGTTTGTCTGCTTTTTATTAAATATCCTGAATAATCAGGTTTTATGCCTCTTTCTCTTTAACTTAATGTTGCATGTCGGGAGTCTGTCTGACTTCATCAAAGAACCCGTGATATAAAAGAGTATTGTCAGGAAGGATTTATTGCCTATTCTGCCTGTAAACCCTATATAATCGGGGATTCCTCATGTATATTTACTCACTAATTATTTAGCTGGTTGATGGAGCAGTCCTTTTTATTACATTGTTACTGTCCGACTGAATTAGAACTTCCTTATATTTCATCGTAATTGCTTGCATGCCTCATAACACCCACGTATCAGACCATTCGTACGAAAGCCGTCTTTTCAAATTACGCGTCATCGTTGCGGTAATAATTGCCCTTTTGTTAACAGGAATTCTATTGTTTCGGCTAACATGGCTACAGGTGGTTGATTATTCAAATTTTACCGATTTATCTAAAAATAACCGTATCCGTATTATGGCATTACCGCCTAATCGTGGTCTTATTTATGATCGTAACGGGGTTATTCTTGCGGAAAATATTCCTACTTTTCATCTTGAAATTATCCCAGAGCAAGTAAAGAATATGAACGCAACGTTAAAAGGTCTGGGTAAAATTGTCAGTTTAAGCAAATCTGACATTGAAAATTTTCGTGAGCAATTACGCATAAAACGTCCGTTTCAGAGTATTTCATTGCGAACTCGCCTGAGTGAAGTGGAGGTTGCTCACCTGGCTGTTAACCGGTTTCGTTTTCCGGGTGTGGATGTAACCGCCCGCCTGAGCCGGTATTACCCACAGGGGAAATCCGCCTCCCATGTTGTTGGTTATGTGGGTCGAATTAATGAAAAGGATTTAAAAACCATTGATGTAGGTAATTATCGGGGATCTGCCTACATAGGGAAAAGCGGTCTGGAAAGATATTATGAAAAACAACTACATGGTCGTGTCGGTCATCAGAATGTTGAAGTAAATGCACAGGGTCGAATTTTACGGGTAATTAGCAAGGTGCCACCGGTTCCCGGTAATGACCTGATTTTGAACCTTGATATAGAGCTACAGAAGCAGGCGGAAAAAGCACTGGGGAATCTGGCGGGGTCAGTCATTGCCATTGAACCGGACACCGGTGCGGTGGTAGTGTTTGTTAGTAAACCCATGTTTAACCCAAATCTTTTTGTGCATGGTATCAGCTATAAAGATTACAATGCCCTGCAACATGGGGAGGACAAACCTTTATTTGATCGGGCAATTTTTGGGCAGTACCCCCCAGGTTCAACCATAAAACCATTTATCGGGCTGGCTGGGCTGGAAGATAAAGCTATTGGTTATACCGATACGATATTCTGTAAGGGCTATTACCTGTTGCCGGGGGATAAAACAAAACGTAAATATCGTGACTGGAAAAAATACGGGCATGGTCGGGTGGCGATGTCAGATGCTATTGAACAGTCCTGTGACGTGTATTTTTATACACTTGCCCACCGACTTGGTATTGATAGAATCCATGATTTTCTGTCAAAGTTCGGTTTTGGCGAAAAAACGGGGATTGATCTGTATGGTGAACGTAGTGGCCTGTTGCCCTCGCGGGCATGGAAAAGGCGAGTGCATGGTAAAATATGGTATCCCGGTGAAACTCTGATTGCCGGTATCGGTCAGGGGTATATGCTGGTGACACCATTGCAGCTTGCTTCCGCTACGGCAACATTAGCAAGCAGAGGTGAGCGATTTCAGCCCCGATTGCTGCGTGCAATTCGTGTAACGGGGAGTGATAAAATCACCCTGGTTAACTCCCCGCATACTTATATAAAGCTACACAACAAAAAAAACTGGAATCGGATCATCAGTGCGATGGAAAGAGTTGTTGATGGACGTCTCGGCACGGCCAGAGCTACAGGTTGGGGTATGAAATTTAAAATGGCTGGAAAAACAGGGACTGCACAGGTCTTTGGTATTGCTCAGGGAAAAGAATATGATAAAGAAACGGTGGCGAAAAAATTACGTGACCATGGTCTATTTATAGGTTTTGGCCCGGTAGGTCATCCGGTGCTGGCTGTAGCCGTTGTTGGGGAACATGGTGAGCATGGGAGCCATATGGCACCGATTGCCCGCGACTTAATTAAAAGATATATAGAGAAATACGTTACCATTCATAATGCAAAATAACAGCACACAATTTTTTCATTCTGAGTATCAGAGTCGCACGGCAAAAATTTTATATTTTCTACACATCGACCCGGTATTGTTATTTGGTTTATTACTGCTAATGGTGGCAGGTCTGGCTATTCTTTACAGTGCCGGGAATGGTTCAGCAGAACTGGTTCAGCGTCAGTTGATCCGTCTGGCGCTTGCTCTTGTAGTGATGTTTGTGGTGGCGCAAATTCCACAGCAACAACTGTATCTGTGGGCACCCTGGTTTTTTACCATTGGTGTGATCCTGCTGATACTGGTACTGGTTGCCGGTGATGTAGGCAAGGGTGCGCAACGCTGGTTAAATCTGTATGTTATTAAATTTCAGCCCTCGGAAATGATGAAGCTGGTCACGCCGATGATGCTGGCCTGGTATTTGTCGGAAAAACCATTACCACCGCGATTTTCATCGTTATTGATCTCGTTGATACTGGTTGGGGTGCCGACCCTGTTAATTGCGAAACAGCCAGACCTGGGCACCGCATTACTGGTGGCAGTCGCCGGGTTTTTCGTGGTCTTTTTTGGTGGGATTCGCTGGCGGGTACTATCTGGCGTATTCCTGTCGATGCTGGCACTGGTTCCGTTAGCCTGGCATTTTATGCATGATTATCAGAAACAGCGTGTATTAACCTTACTCCATCCGGAAAATGATCCTTTAGGTGCCGGGTATCATATTATTCAGTCAAAAATCGCTATTGGTTCGGGCGGGCTGTATGGCAAAGGCTGGCTTAACGGCACGCAATCGCAGTTAGACTTTCTCCCTGAACGTACGACCGATTTTATTTTTTCTGTGTTTGCGGAAGAATTCGGTTTAATGGGAGAAGTAATCTTAATCTCTCTTTATGTCTTTATTATCTATCGTGGTTTGTATATTGCCGCCCATGCGCAGGATAATTTTGGTCGTCTGCTTGCTGGCAGCCTCAGCCTGACATTTTTTGTTTATCTGTTTGTTAATGTTGGCATGGTTTCAGGTGTCCTGCCGGTGGTTGGTGTGCCATTGCCACTGGTTAGTTACGGCGGGACATCTATGGTAACGCTAATGGCTGGATTTGGTATGTTAATGTCAATTAGTACGCATCGACGGCTGGTGTCAAAATAGTAGAATATCACGAGGGAAAAAACTAATAATGAAATGTAGCATACTAACAGGATGGATGAAAAGGGTACCTGGTGTTCAAGACCGTCGGCCGCAGGGATGCGGGTGTCGAGCTTATATGGATGTATTGACAGCGTGTCTTGAACACCAGGTACCCTTTTTATCTGTTTCAGTAATAATATCAGGGATAGCCAGCTTGCGTTTTTCCGGGTTCACCGGTTACATTCGGGCGACTATGGTTTTATTGCTACTGGGTTTGAGTTCAACGCCGGTGCTGGCAAATTATGCACAACGCAGTGATGTACAGGCATTCATTAATGAGATGGTCAGCCAGTATCATTTTAACCGGGCACAGTTAACGCAGCAATTTTCACAGGCAAAACGTCTGGATAATGTGCTGGTATCCATTGCCAAACCGGCAGAAAAGACGCTGACCTGGAAACAGTATCGACCAATTTTTCTGGGTAAAAACCGCATCAAAAAAGGTAGAGAATTCCTCATCCAGAATCATGATGCACTGGACAAAGCCGAACAGAAGTATGGCGTGCCAGCAGAAATTGTCGCTGCAATTATAGGCGTTGAGACCTATTTCGGACGACAAACTGGGAAATATACCGTTTTTGATTCACTAACCACACTGGCATTTGATTATCCTCCACGAAAAAAATTTTTCCGTAATGAACTAAAACAGTTTTTACTGCTATCCAGAGAAGAGCATATTAATATTAAGGATATGACCGGTTCTTATGCCGGGGCACTAGGTGTGCCACAATTTATTTCCAGTAGTTACCGGCATTATGCTGTAGATTTTGACGGTGATGGTGTCCGTGATTTATGGCACAGTTTGCCGGATGTGATTGGCAGTGTGGCGCATTACTTCAGCGGACACGGTTGGCGCCGAGGGAAGCCGGTTGTGTATCGTGTGCAGGTGGATGACCCCTCAATTGTTCCAGAGAAAAATCGGTTGAAACCGTATGCAACGGTGAAGTTTTTTCGGCAACATGGGGTACATGTCGATGCATCAGTACCTGATAGTGCAATGGCTACCCTGTTGAAACTACAGGGTAGCGAAGGGACGGAATACTGGCTGGGGTTACATAATTTTTATGTGATTACCCGTTATAACCATAGCGAACTGTATGCAATGGCGGTTTATCAGCTTAGCCAGAAATTGATCAAACGTTAATATCGTTTCGGTTATGATGAATAAAGTGGCTAGCATTAATATAAGTTTGATAACAAACGGAGCTGTTATCATCGCCATTGGCGTGCTAGTTTCAACTTTGCTATCATCCTGTGCTACCACCCGTGATAGCGCGCCAGCAAATTACGATGTTCCCTGGCAGAATATTAAGAATGCAGTGCCGCGGCCGGTGACCAGAAGCAAATACGGTAATCCGGACAGTTATGAAGTAAACGGTAAAACCTATTTTGTGATGAAATCGGCAAAAGGTTTCACGCAGAGAGGAATCGCCTCCTGGTATGGCAAAAAATTTCATGGCAGGAAAACGTCCAGTGGTGAAGACTACGATATGTATGCAATGACGGCAGCACATAAAACACTGCCAATACCAATATACGTAGAAGTTACCAATCTGGATAATGGTCGTAAGGCCATTGTGCGAGTTAATGATCGTGGGCCTTTCCATTCGGGACGTATTATTGACTTATCCTACGCGGCGGCGATCCGTCTGGGGGTGGCGAAAACAGGCACCGCACATGTAAAGATTCAGGTGGTTGGTGAAAAGGGTGAACCGAATCAGGCCCCGCCGGTCGAACCCCCAGTTGCTTCGGGTAACCAGATTTATGTACAGGTTGCTGCCTTTGCTACGGAAGAAAATGCACTGGAATATCTGGGTAAATTACAGGGTGAAGGGTTTAGTGAAGTGCGACTGCATGTAGAAAGCAGAAAAGGAAAAACTCTGTACCGGATAAGAATTGGCCCACTGCCGACAACGTATGTTGCCAAACAGTTGCTGGTGCAGTTAAATCGGCGTAATCATCATAACCTGAAGATAATCACGTATAATTAACCCGGTTACCGGGCTATACGCCTGAAATGAGAAAAAATATACCAATAGTTCTGTAATTTAGTCGCATATTTCTGTTTGCTGCACAGGCTAAATTAACATCCCTGTCTATTTTATTATTTGATAAAGTGAGTTAAACCTTGAAAATGTCTGTTAAAAATTTTCCTGTATTGTGGAAGGGCATTTCTGCCCTGTTGTTATTTGTTTTTATACCCATCGCGCAAGCCAGCGTACCGGTTCCTGCGCCACCGGATGTTGCCGCAAGAAATTATATTCTGGTGGATTATGCCAGTGGTGACGTACTGGCAGAAAAAAAAGCCGACCAGAAGATTGAGCCAGCCAGTATTACAAAATTGATGACGGCCTATGTTGTTTATAATGAAATGGCAGCAGGGCGGTTATCCAAAAATGATCTGGTCAGGGTGAGTGAAAAAGCCTGGCGTATGGGCGGTTCACGTATGTATCTTGACCTTGGCAGCGAAGTGCCGGTACATGAATTATTAAAGGGTCTGATTATCCAGTCCGGTAATGATGCCGCTGTGGCACTGGCCGAACATATCGGTGGAACCGAAACAGAGTTTGTTTCCCTGATGAATCAATATGCGAAAAAACTGGGTATGACTAATACGCATTTTGTTAATAGCACAGGCTGGCCGAATAAGGCACATTTAACTACTGCGCGTGATATTTCTAAACTGGTGGAAGCAATCATTCGAAATTTCCCTAACCACTACAAACTCTATTCCGAGAAAGTATTTACCTATAATCACATTAAACAATATAACCGTAACAAACTGTTATGGCGTGATGACAGCGTGGACGGCCTGAAAACCGGACATACCAATTCTGCCGGATATTGCCTGGTGGCATCGGCTAAACGTGGCGATACCCGGTTGATTTCAGTGGTGCTGGGGACAAAAAGTAAAAAAGCCCGTGTTGATGTCAGTCAGGCGTTACTGAATTATGGTTTTCGTTTCTTTGAAACGCATTTACTGTATAAGGCAGGTGAAAAACTGGCGTCTCCGCGCGTCTGGCAGGGGGCAATGGAAAATGTTACGGTAGGGCTGGCAAAGAATCTTTATGTCACCATACCACGTGGCGACTATAAAAATCTTAAACCCTCAATGGATATAGATAAAACCATTGAAGCCCCGATTAAAAAAGGAGAGGAACTGGGTGAAGTGAAAATTTCACTTAATGGTAAACTGCTTAATTCTGCTCCGCTGATTGCACTGGAAGCGGTTGACAAAGGTAACCTGTTTCAGATAACTAAAGATTATTTTTTACGCTTAATGGAGTAATAAATATGCCGCTCGGGCAGCAGATTGTTTATTTAAATGGCAGGGTTATTCCGCTTGCCGAGGCAACAGTTTCCGTTCTTGATCGTGGCTTTCTTTATGGTGATGGTGTCTATGAAGTTATCCCGGTATTTGGTAGCCAGCCATTACGGCTGACTGACCATTTACGGCGATTGCAAAACAGTCTGGACCGAATCAGCCTGAAAAATCCACTGACTGATGATGCCTGGGCGCTTGAATTTAACCATCTGCTGGAAAAAAATCCGGGTGAAGATCGCGCTCTTTATCTACAAATATCCCGCGGTGCATATCCGGCAAGGGCACTGGCTATAAAGCCAGAGCATCCACCGACAGTTTTTATTATGGTGATGACGGTTAAAAAGATAGATATAGAAACCGTTGCCAGAGGGATTAAGGTTATTACCATAGAAGACTTCCGCTGGGATGCCTGCGATATTAAATCGACCTCGCTGGTGGCAAATGTGATGTTAAAACAGCAGGCAAGCGTGGCGAAAGTAGAGGATGCTATTTTGCTCAAACAGGGTTATGTCACAGAAGGCACAGCGAGTAACGTTTTTATGGTTATGGATAACACCCTTGTTACACCACCGAGCGGACACCACCTGCTTTCAGGTATTACACGCGAAATGGTTATTGACCTGGCGCAGGAAAATAATCTACCGGTTACTATTCGTCCGATTACACAGGCTGAACTGATGCAGGCGGATGAAATCTGGTTAACCAGTTCTACCCGTGAAATTGCCCCCGTGGTTCAACTTGATGGCAAAGATATTTCAAGTGGCATTGCCGGGCCATGTTGGAGGCGTATGATGGCATGGTACCAGCAGCATAAACGCAGTATGGGCGAATGATATATGGGTGAATACTCGTGAGTGATAAAAAAGATATAGATAAAGCAGGCGTGGAAAAATTCGGCATCACTGCGGTTATTGATGCCACCGATACCATTGCATCGGTGGCAGAAGGTGAAGTGGAAACACTATTTGAATTTCCCTGCCAGTTTCCCGTTAAAGCGATGGGGCCACGCTGCGAAGAAATGGAGGTTGCTGTACTGGAGATATTACGCCGTCATGTAAAAGACCTGAGTGAAGGGGCGGTTACCATTAAACCCAGTAAAAAAGGTAATTATACGGCGATAACTGTGATGATTACAGCGCACAGCAAAAAGCAACTGGACGCTATTTATCTGGATCTGACTGCCTGCGAGCATGTATCCATCGCGCTATAATTCTGTTGCATAAGATGGAAGACGTGGTTACCCATTTTTGTGGTGAACGGGAATACCTGCCAACCTTGCAGGCGATGCAGCAATTTACCGATAGCCGTGATAAATACACTAGTGATGAACTCTGGTTTCTGCAACACCCACCGGTTTTTACTCTGGGAAAAAATGCTGACCCGGCACATATTTTAGATGCCGGTGATATCCCTGTAATTCCTGTCGACCGTGGTGGACAAGTCACCTATCACGGTCCCGGTCAGTTAGTGGTTTATACCCTGCTGGATCTGAATCGTCGTAAACTGGGTATCCGTGGTGCAGTCTCCTTACTGGAAGACAGTGTGGTTGGTTTACTGGCAGAATACGGTATTGGGGCTCACTCACGTCGGGAAGCACCGGGCGTGTATGTAGAAGAGGCCAAAATTGCCGCGCTGGGGTTACGCATACGTAAGGGTTGCTGTTTTCACGGTTTGGCATTCAATGTAGCGATGGATCTGGAGCCGTTTAGCCGGATTAATCCCTGTGGTTATAAAGGGTTGTCCATTACCCAGTTAAGCCACTTTATTAGCACTCCCAATGTGGAGCAGGTTGGCATACAATTACAACAGCAGCTATTACAACGCCTCTCTAACCCAAAAGAGATTAAATAACATGACGATAGAAAAGTCTTCCACCCGCGTGGCGGTGGGTGAAAAACACAAAGGGGCAGAAAAGGTTGCACGACTCCCAATTAAGGTAGAACAACCGGCACAGCGGTTGCGCAAACCATCGTGGATTCGAGCGAAATCACCTTTTCATCCAAATGTAAAAAAGCTCAAAACCGTATTACGTGAACAAAAACTTCATACCGTGTGTGAAGAGGCTGCCTGCCCGAATCTGGGGGAGTGTTTTGGCAAGGGAACCGCTACCTTTATGATTATGGGGGATATCTGTACCCGCCGTTGTCCGTTCTGTGATGTTGGTCATGGCCGTCCCGAACCACTGGATGAAAATGAGCCGTTGCATCTGGCGGAAACTATTTA
This sequence comes from uncultured Thiotrichaceae bacterium, assembly GCA_964466455.1. Taxonomy (GTDB): domain Bacteria; phylum Pseudomonadota; class Gammaproteobacteria; order SZUA-229; family SZUA-229; genus S010-25. The sequence goes on along the minus strand of CAYXNL010000022.1, from coordinate 19,408 downwards.
TGCCATGCAGTTGTCCTATGTAGTGGTCACCTCGGTTGACCGGGATGATCTGCGTGATGGCGGTGCGGCGCATTATGTTGCCTGCATTGAACAAATACGTAAACACAATCCGGCGACTGAAATTGAAATTCTGGTACCCGATTTTCGTGGTCGGCTGGAGCAGGCGCTGGCGATTATGCAACAGGCACCACCGGATGTATTTAATCATAATCTGGAAACGGTTCCACGTCTGTACAAACAGTGCCGACCGGGTGCAGACTATATGTGGTCGCTAAACTTATTAAAACAGTTTAAACGTAGCCATCCCGAGATACTGACCAAATCCGGTTTAATGCTGGGGCTGGGTGAAAGAATAGATGAAGTGGTTGTGGTGATGAAGGATATGCGTGAACATCATGTCGATATGCTTACGCTGGGTCAATATCTACAACCGAGCCGACACCATCTGCCAGTTGAACGTTATGTGGAGCCGGAAGAATTTAAACGGTTATATGATATTGGTATTGAGCTGGGATTTAAACACATTGCCAGTGGACCGATGGTGCGCTCATCGTATCATGCCGATTTACAGGCGCATGGAGAATTTGGCAGGCTGTAGTTACTAAGGAGAATGTCGTCTAATTACCGTTCTCCTTAGTAAAAACCCGTCGTTAAAATTTTATTATATTAGAGAGAGTGAATTATGGGATTTATTTTTAAACCGGTACGCTGGGTTCTGGCGCAAATCATTATGTTTATTGACTGGATTACCCGGCCGAAACCGGTAGAGCGCGAGGTAGAAAAGCAGACAGCAATTGACCAGCAGACACAGAAAATGGCGCTGTATCATTTTCAGCAATGTCCATTCTGTGTTAAAACCCGTCGGCAGATTCACCGTCTGGCACTGAATATCGAAACACGCGATGCGCGCAATGACCCGAAATGGAATCAGGAACTAATTTCAGAAGGGGGAAAGTATCAGGTGCCCTGTCTGAAAATTATTCAGGAAGATAATGCGGTTAGATGGTTGTATGACTCCACCGAGATTAACCATTACCTTGAAAAAGAATTCGGTTAAATCTTCAGAGGTACCCCAGGGTTTATTGGTGTTATTATGGATCGTCGAACTTTTCTTGTACTTGTTTCAGGCATTGTCTCCAGCAGAGTATTAGCAAAACCGGTCGGGCAGAATCCGTTATCAGTAAAAGCCCGCACGGTTAATCTGCCGGTAGATCAACATAAAATTCAGCTCGAATCCAGCCGGATTGAGCCGTGGAAAACGATTGAAGCGGTACAGGATCATCTGTTTCCGGCAGGTAAAAATTCACCGGGGATACAGGATATAAATGCCCTGTCCTATTTACAGACCATGATTCAACAGGAAGATGTGAGCGAGTACAAACGCCAGCAGATCAAGGGCGGCGAAAAATGGCTGAATGATTTATGCGTTCAGCTTTATCATAAAAAATTTATTGCACTGAATAAGGAAAAACGGGAAAAAGTTCTGCGCAGAATTGACCAGAGTGAAGCCGGTCGGCAGTGGCTATCATGGTTGATGAGTTATTTAATGCAGGCGCTGTTAGCAGACCCGGTATATGGCGGTAACCCCGATGGGGTTGGCTGGAAATGGTTACAGCATCAGCCCGGTTTTCCCCGTCCGCCAAAATTGAAGCGATATTATGATATTGGCTATAACCGCCATAGAGAAGAGCGCATCCGGAGAATAAAGGCATCATGACCGATTATGATTACGATGTCTGTGTGATTGGTAGTGGTGCGGGCGGTGGTCCGATTGCTTATGAACTGGCTAAAGCCGGTAAGTCGGTGGTGGTGCTGGAAAAAGGTCCGTGGATGAGTGAAATAGACTTTTACAAGGATGAGATGGCCTGCTGTCTTCACAGTACTTATACGCCTCATCTTGACGATGAGCAGCATGTGATTGTTGATAAGAATGATGCTGGTAAATGGGTAGGTGAGGCGACCTCAGAGTCAGGCTGGGATTTCTGGAATGGCAATGTCGTTGGTGGTTCGTCAAATTTTATGAGCGGTTTTTTTTATCGCCTGAAACCGAAAGATTTTCGATTACTGTCAGAATTCGGCCCGATTAGTGGCGCGAATACCGCCGACTGGCCAATCAGTTATGCGGATATGGAGCCTTATTACACAAAGGTGGAAACACAGGTCGGCATTTCCGGTCACATTATTCCGCATCGTTTTCAGGAACCGCGCAGTACGCCGGATTTCCCCTTACCGCCAACGCGGGAACACCCCATTGATGGTTATATCGACCGAGCCTGCAAGCAACTCGGGTTTGCTTCTCTGCCCACCCCACGCGCGATTTTATCTGAACCGTATCAGGGGCGGCGTAGTTGTGAGTATTCTGGCTACTGTGGCAGTTATGGCTGTTCTTCCGGTGCCAAGGGTAGTTCACGTGCCGCGTTATTAAACCGGGCGGTAAAAACCGGTTATTGTCAGGTCAGGCCCAATGCAAAAGTCTATCAACTGAAAACAGATAACCGTGGCAAGGTGGTCGCAGCACAATACTACGATGAAAAAAATCAGGTACAGACGATTCGTGCAAAAATTTTTGTGGTCGCCTGTCAGGCAATTGAAACCAGCCGTTTATTACTGGCATCAGTCGGGGAGAAGCATCCTCATGGTCTGGCGAATAATCATCAGCAGGTGGGTAAAAATTTACTTTTTTCTGCCGGTGGCTCAGGTGGCGGCAATATGGTTTATGCGAAACTGAGTTCACAGGCAGCTGATGCACTAAAAATTCGTGGACCATTTGTGAATCGAGGATTACAGGACTGGTATTTTATTGATGATAAAAAAATGGGAGGCAGGCTCAAGGGTGGCATCATTGATTTTCTATTGAGGCATCCCGATCCAGTCTCAAAATCCACCTTCGATATGTGGGGCGATAATAATAATCTGGTCTGGGGAGATAACCTGAAGCAACGGTTAAAATCCACTTTTACCTCCGCTCAGGATTTACGCTTCGAAGTATTTAATGACTGGTTGCCCACCGATAACTGTTTTGTCAGTCTGGATAAACAGGTAAAAGACAAATGGGGGTCGGCAGTTGCCAGAGTACGTATTGGTTATCACCCGCATGATTTAAAGGTTGGTCATTATATTGCTGATAAAGCCGAGCAGGTTTTAAAGCAGATGGGGGCAGAGGATATATACGCCGATATAAGCGGTTCACCGCCAGCAAATCTGGTAGCAGGTGGTTGCCGTTTCGGTACAGATATTAACACGTCGGTATTAAATGCAGACTGTCAGGCCCATGATGTCGAGAATCTTTATGTGACAGATGGCAGTTTTATGCCAACCGGGGGAAGTGTTCCCTACACCTGGACAATTTATGCCAATGCATTTCGGGTGGCTGATATTATCAGACAGCGAGTGTAATAGTATTTATTCTTCCGGGTGGGTGCGACTGCCCTGATAATAAGCGGCCAGTAGTGCATTTTTTATATCAGCCTGCTGATGCAGATCATCAATATCCAGATATTGTTTTGCAATTTCCTGCAGGATTTTGAGAACATTCTTTTCCTTCCATGCCTGTTCAAAGCCGTTGCTGTCGAGTGAATTATCAATTATAAAATTTTCGACCAGACCGCAGGCATGACTGTAGCAGATGGTCTCCGACAACATGATTTCATATTCATAGGAATACAAATCGAGATTAATCTCTCGGGCAAGCATAGGGTATAAATCAGGAATTTTACCACCAGCCTGCATCTGCTGATCGAGATCCAGCTCAATAGAGGTACTATATTTTTTGCCTTTAAAATAAAATTCAATGGATGCTGTGATATGGTTTTTCATTTATATTGTAGAGGAGTCCGGGTATGCGTTGTATTGAGAGAAAAAGTTTTTTATGAAGTTAACGCGGTAAATAATAGCGGTAATTTCTCCGGTAGTTTTTCAATATTATCAATCACCGTGTAACCACCTGGGCCAAAGATATCCTGTATATAGTCATCGGCTTTTTTATCCAGACTGATGCAGTAACTGAACATGCCTTTGGCGGATACTTCATTTACTGCTTTTCTGGTATCTCTGATTAAGTACTGATCGTCGTCGACATCAATATCAGAAGGCTCACCATCGGTTAGAATCAGCATTATTTTTTTATCTGCCTGCTGGGCTTCCAGATAATGAGATGCGTGGCGTATAGCGGCCCCCATACGGGTAGAAAAACCGGCTTCCATGGCGGCCAGTCGTCCTTTGACAATGTCATTGAATGGTTCACTATAGCCTTTAAGGTGATAGTAACGAACATTATGCCGAGTATCGGAATGAAAACCGGCGATGGCAAATTTATCGCCCAGTTGTTCGATGGTCCAGGCCAGTAATGAAACGGCTTCCTGACTGAATTGTAGAATGGTTTGCTCCGAGCCTTCATGCATGTCATTTAGCGAAGCGGATAAATCCAGTAATAACATCACCGCAATGTCGCGGCCATCATGTTTGTGGCTCATGTTAATACGTGGGTCGGGCTGGGCACCACAACGGTAATCAATTAAGGAGCGAATGGCTATGTCCAGATCCAGCTCACTGCCTTCTTCCTGATAACGTACCCGCATAAATTGCTGTGGTTTTAGTCGATCCAGTATTTTTTTCAACTGTTTGGCCAGCGCCATGTGTTTGTTCAGAATGGTGTCTATATCTGCTGCATTGGCAGAGGGATAAACGGATTCATACAAACTGACCCAGTCGGGTTTAAATGTCTGGGTGTGGTAATCCCATTCGGCATAATGACGCGGTGGCAGGCTGTTACTATCCAGCTCCTGTGGTTTGGTCTCCCGATTATCTTCAAAGGCTTCTTCCTCATCACCTTCTTCAATAAAAATCCACATATGCCGATTATCATCACGGTAATCGACTACCGTATTTTCAAAGCGGATGTGGGGTGACTGGTCACTTTGCAGGCGGGTACGAGCGGTAAACAATACTGCCATATCGGCCATTATTTTGGTACTACTGCCGTCCGCTGCCACAGCAGTAAAAAAACGTTGGCGGAAATCCAGAATAAATTCATTGGTGTAACCGTGATTTTCATCCAGAATGGCTCGTGATAGCATGGCCAGACGATGCCGGATACAGGATTCCTTTTCCGTATCACAGTCACCTTCGACGGGTTTCGGGTGTAGCGCCAGTAAATATTTTCGTAAACCGGGATATTCTTTGAGCATTAAATATTCTACTCGCGAGTCTTCCAGGTGTTCAATTGCAAGGCGTTGGAACGGGCTAAAATTATCGGCAACAATTGCCGTGGTCCATTTGCGGTGGGCAGCAATATGAGCAATGGTGATGCGGTAACGGTTGAGCCCGGAAACATCGTTTTCATCATCATAGACATCGGGTATGCGGATGCCCAGGTAGTCATAATAAGGGACCGGTTTGCGTAATTCATCAAACCCCATGGAGTAGGGAACAAAGCTTGCTTCATCTTCCCACATACTGCGTAAATACATATCAAGCTGGCGTTCATTATCAATAAACAATGTTCCGTGACGTTCACGTTGTAACATTGCCTTGCTGTCCGCCGATTGCAGGGAATAATAGTCTTTCTGGCGTTCAGGGTGTTTGTTGTAATTGCGTACGCCGTAATCAATCCAGTTTTTCAGGCCTTCCAGGGACAACTGATTTAACAGGTAGGGGATATGTTTTAATAATTCGGGAAACCCCTGACTGGCGTGGGTTTTCTGGATACCGTGAACCGAGGTTGTGGTAGCGTCCATCATCTCGAAAATAATAGTGAGAAAATGTTGCATTCGCTCCAGTGTGCCCAGGCGGCGTGAGGCTTCGGGCAGACATTGTATAAAGGGTAGAATAGCCTGACCATTGGGTGTGCGCGACATATCCCAGACCGATTTTGAAATAATATCCAGTATGGGTTCACCGATCCGGTTTGCCATATCCGGCATTTTTTCCAGATAGATCATTACCGGTTCCCAGCCACGGCCAATCATACAGATTAGCGAGGCGCCAGACAGATACTGCTCGATGCCTTTATTGCTCAAATTGCGCAGGCAGTTCTGAATGTAATCTTCAAAACATTCTTCGATCTGTTCAAAGTTGCATTTTAGTTTTTCGCGATAGATTTGTAGGTCAGCTTCTTGCATGATTAATTATTTTATCGTACAACACTAAAAGAAAAAATAGTCCGCGAAATTTGCAAGTTTTAAAAAAATAGAAACGGTTCATTTTTTTACGTGTGAGTTTCGCGGATAACGTTTGTTACTGTTTTATCCTTAGTCAAAAATACTATCAATGGAATGATCCAGCGTACTGCGAATATCCGCATCATCGGTAATTGGGCGTACCAGTGCCATACGGCAGGCGGCTTTGGCTTCAATACCTTTATTGATCAGGGTGGCGGCATACACCAGCAGGCGGGTTGAAATGCCTTCATCCAGACCGTGACCTTTCAGATTGCGCGCTGCATGGGCAATTTTAACCAGTTTAGCGGCAGTGTCCGTATTAGTATCCGTTTCCTTGATAATGATTTGCGCTTCGGTGGCTGCATCGGGATAATCAAAATCCAGTGCGCTGAAACGTTGTTTGGTGGACTGTTTTAAGTCTTTCATCAGACTTTGGTAGCCGGGGTTGTAGGAAATAACCAGTTGAAAGTCTTTATGAGCATTAACCAGTTCCCCTTTCTTATCCAGTGGCAGTTGCCGACGGTGATCAGTCAGTGGGTGAATAACCACGGTGGTATCCTGGCGGGCTTCAACAATTTCATCCAGATAACAGATGGCGCCGATACGTGCTGCTATGGTCAGCGGGCCGTCCAGCCAGCGTGTGCCGTTAGCATCAAGCAGATAGCGGCCAACCAGATCCGAAGCGGTCATGTCTTCGTTGCAGGCCACTGTAATCAGCGGTCTGCCCAGTTTCCATGCCATATACTCAATAAAACGGGATTTACCACAACCAGTCGGGCCTTTAATCATTACCGGCAGACGAGCTGCGTAGGCCGCTTCATATAGGGTTACTTCGTCTTCCTGTATTTCATAGAAAGGCTGCGTGGTTATTTTGTATTGTTCAATATCAATATCAATATTAGTCATTTTTAAATGCCTTTACATAGATAAAATTTCTAACCACAGCGTTACTGGTATTTCTTTGATTATAAAATATTCGGGTTAAGGCTGGGTATTGTAGAAAAAAAACCCCCACCAGCGTGGTGAGGGCTTTTCTGGTATGGTACGTTCAACCTTATTTATGAACACCCAGTTTGTCTCTCCAGCCTGGGAAGATTGCATCAGCATCATGCTCGAACGACTCAAAGGCACGCGCAAATTCGTGATGATCTTTTGCGTATTCAATCGGGTCTGCGCCTTCTTTCCAGCATTCATAGGCCTGACGTAATGACGCTGCACCAGCGGCCGGGCTGTCGATATGGCCATAGGAGCCACCACCTGCGGTATTAATGACGTTACCGTGTCCCAGGTTTTCAAAGAAGCCGGGCAGGCGCAATGCGTTCATACCGCCAGAAATAATTGGTGTCGTTGGTTTCATGCCATACCACTTCTGGTAGTAAACAGGTCCCTGACATTCATCACGTTCGATCATGTAGGCAATAATCTTGTCACTCTGTGTTCCTTCCATCTTGCCATAACCCATGGTGCCGACATGAATACCGGAAGCGCCCTGAAGACGAGCCATTTTAGCCAGAACATAAGCGGTATAACCACGTTTTGAAGAAGGTGATGTAATCATCCCGTGTCCAGCACGGTGATAATGCAGGTACTGTCCGGGGTATTGACGACGGGCAGTGGTAATCATCCCGGGGCCACCGACAAAGCCATCAACCAGGAAGGCAACGTGGGGGGCGTTTTCACCGAAAGTTTCCAGGGCAAAGTCGGCCCGGGCACACATTTCATGGTGATCATCGGCGGTAATGTTCATGGAGAACAGTTTGGCTTCGCCGGTTTCATCCTGTGCACGTGCCAGTGAATCAGCAATTAAAGGCAATACTTTCTTGATCGGACAGAAAACCTGATTACCCTGAGGTTCATCATTTTTAATAAAGTCACCACCCAGCCAGAACTGGTAGGCAGCTTCAGCAAAAGGCTCGGGACGCAGGCCCAGTTTTGGTTTAATAATGGTACCGGCAATATAACCGCCATTTTCAATCGGACGACCCAGAATACGCCACAAATCAGAGATATCCATCGCCGGGCCATCAAATAACTGGAGCATTTTAGGCGGGACATAGAAATCCTGCATCTGTGAATTTTTAATATCACTCATGCCCTGATTATTACCGATAGTCAGGGTCAGGAAAGAAACCAGCATGGCACGACCATCAATGACGTTGCGGTCGAACAGTTCGTTCGGGTACGCAATTTTCATGGTGCCTTTGGCTTCGTCAATTTCATAAACTAATGCATCAACGCCTTTGGTAAAATCATCGGTGGTTGAAACTTCTACATTGGTACCGGTTGATGATTCTGCGGCAAAGTGAGCAGCCGCTTCCAGATAACCGTGACCTTCAGCCGGTTGCATGGTGTAAGCAACAAGAATATGTTTGCCATCGGTGAGCAGGTTTTCTTCGCTCAGGCTAAGGTCGGAATACCGGCCGGTTTGATCTAATAAAGCCATAATATTGTCTCCTGATAATAAATTTTTCTGGTATTAAAAGGTGCAGAGTGTGAACATCTGCCACCAGGTACAGATACTATAATGCTATTCGAGCATAATTAACACTAAATGTTTTTGATTGTTATAATAAGTAATTACTTATGGTTTTACAGACAGGCGCTGGAATTGATCTTACTGCACGGCGGTCAGTTGTAGCCAGGACTGAACAACGTGGACAATGCAATATTGGGATAACAGAATTATGGCATTAAATATTACCTTTCGGCAGCTTAAAGTTTTTGAAGCGGCCGCCAGGCGGTTAAGTTATACCCGTGCCGCCGAGGAACTGCATCTTAGTCAGCCGGGCGTTTCAATGCAGATTAAACAGCTAGAGGAGATGGTGGGGTTGCCTCTGTTTGAACAGATTGGTAAAAAAATGCACCTCACTCATGCTGGAGAGGAAGTTTATTCCTATAGCCTGTCTATCGGACAGATGCTCGATGAGATGGAAACCGTAATCAATGAACTTAAAGGATTACATTCCGGGCGTTTGTCTATTTCAGTGGCGACCACAGCAAGTTATTTTGCCACACGCATGTTAGCTAAATTCTCCCAACGTTATCAGGATATTACTATAAGTCTGGATATTACTAATCGGGAAAGTCTGCAACGCCAACTGGAAAACAATAGTCCGGATCTGGTCATTATGGGACAGCCACCGGCGGGTGTGGACGTGGACGCGGATGCGTTTATGGAAAATCCGCTGGTCATTATTGCCTCGGTAGAACATGAGCTGGCGGGAAGCAGGGATATTCCACTTGCTGAAATGGCAGAGGAACGTTTTGTGGTGCGTGAAGCCGGTTCCGGTACCCGTATTGCCATTGCCCGGTTTTTTGCAGAGCATAATGTGAGTTTTCACACCGGCATAGAAATGAGCAGTAATGAAGCGATTAAGCAGGCAGTAGAGGCTGGGCTGGGGCTGGGTATTGTCTCCCTTCATACACTGGAACTGGAGCTGGAAACCAACCGACTGGTGGTTCTGGATGTGGAGGATTTTCCTATTCTTCGCTACTGGTACATTATGCAGCGTAAGGGCAAGCGTTTGTCGCCAGCGGCTCAGGTATTCCGAAGTTTTGTGTTGACCCAGGCAAAAGACTTTATCCGGCTGCCGCAATAAAATATCTGTTTTTACAATTAGGTAAGGTTTCTTTCGCTTAAATTGGTAGAATGGGCAGTGTCATTGACTTTCTGATTATGCATAATCGCCTGAACACATTACTACTTGCTGTTTTTCTGAGTCTATTTATCAGTCGGGCGGTCGTTGCGAGAGCGCAATATTATCAGTACAACGGTAATCTGCCGTTTGTTGAAATGATGCTGGACATGATGACAGCAATGGGTATGCTGGATAAAATCCCGCCACAGTTTATGGCTAATGGCTATGGTGGGTATAACGGGTTTAATTATTACAATAATCTGTCATTGCGTAATGCATTATTAAATCGTGGGGGCTGGAATTCACTGGCTCTGTCTTCCCCGAGACTCAATTTACCGAGTCTGAATTTGCTGGGTCCAAATGCTTCAGGCCTGAATCCATATAGTATGAACACGGGTATGAACACGGGTATGAACACGGGTATGAAC
>CAYXNL010000022.1:0-9084 GCA_964466455.1 uncultured Thiotrichaceae bacterium | reverse complement strand
CGTACGGCTTGAGTCCATACAGCATGAGCCCATACAGCATGAGCCCGTATGGGCTCAATGGTTTGCCATTATATAATACCAGGTATAATACCGGGCTAAATCCGCTGTGGGCATCACCCCAGTCAGCATCATCCCGACAGGATTCACCCTGGAATAATATATGGCTGGACAGTTTTCCACGGCGGCCCTATTCCGCGCTACCGTATTATTCGGCAACGGATGGTTTTGCTCCGCGCTATGCCCCGTTTGCACAACCACCGTTATCTCAATATGCCTATCCATATAGTCGAAGGAGGCAGCCGCATCCTGTTTCCACGCCGCCAGCCAAACTGTACCGTAACCGCTATGGGTCAGCACGGTACGCACAACCGATCAATAGTGGTAAGGGTGGCAGGTGGTACGGTTTGCACGGTAGTGATAGTTCTCCCTGTGTAACAGAGTTTTGCGGTTTGTTGCCCCCGCAACGGGAAATAGCCGGTACGACTCCTGCGTTAGCGCTGGATGGGCTTTGGCAGACACAATCCGGTGAGATGCTGGGCATAAAAAATAATCATTTTTTATGGAGTAATGGTGGTTCACGCCATTTGACTGGCACTATCCGCGCCCTGCATGGCAGTTTGATTGCCAACGTTGATGGTAAGGGAAACAGGGTAATGCAATATCGTTATCGTATTGAGAATAACCGCCTGTTTACACAGGATTCGCACGGGCGGGTACGGGTATTTATCCGATTGCCGGTGAATAAGTAATATCTAATCAGTGATATCTGACCAATGATATCTGATCAGAGTATGCCCAGCTCTATTTGCTCTAATGTTGTTGCGTTACGGTAATATGCCTGCATATCAATCACGCCTTTGGTATTCAGTGAAATGACGATATAAAAACACGGCTCCAGCAGGAATCTGAGATTGTCTCCCTCCCTTATTTTATCCCTGTCTGTAATGGATGTAATACAGGCCAATAGTGTCTCACCTTTATTTTTCAGTTCCGTTTGCAGTTTACTAAAGCCGGTATTGCTTCGTTCAAAACAGTCGGTAGCGTTTGTTACAGACGGTGATACGGGTAATGGATAAAAAAACAGTTTGTCGTGCGTGTTCTGGCTGATCAATCCGCATACCTGCCGAGGTTCATTTTGCTGGACATAGGTGATAATTTTATTAACCAGTGTCCGTGGCAGTATCAGCGGAATGTTTTTATCTATGCTCATGTTAAGGGCACCTGATGGTTGCATACCGGACAGCCCGGATCTTTTTTTAATGTAAGGGTACGCCACTGCATGGTCAGGGCATCAAATAACAGCAACTGTCCGCATAAGGTAGTGCCGATATTGCATAACAGTTTAATGGCTTCCAACGCCTGCATACAGCCCAAAATACCAACCACCGGTGCTAGAATTCCATTTTCACTACAGGTGTTGCTTTCTTCCCCCGCGTGGGGATAAAGGCAGGCATAACAGGGGCTGGTCGCATCGCGAGGGTCAAAGACGCTAATCTGACCTTCAAAACGTATCGCAGCAGCAGAGATTAATGGTGTTTTCTGCGCTACACAGATTTTGTTGATTAAAAAACGTGAGTCAAAATTATCGGTGGCATCAAGGACGCAATCTGCCTGCTGGAAAAGGTTCTGCATTTCTGCGGGAGCTAATTTTTTATCAACAGGATTAACCGTAATGTCCGGGTTGATGTCGATAAGCCGGGAATATGCAGATACAACCTTGGTTTCACCAATACTCCGGGTAGTGTGAATAATTTGACGTTGCAGGTTGCTGATTTCGACCCTGTCATCATCCACCAGTGTCAGTGTGCCGATACCGGCTGCGGCGAGATACAGTGCAGCCGGGCTACCGAGGCCACCGATACCGATAATAACGGCATGAGATCGGGATAATTTCTGCTGGGCTTCTACGCCAAACTGCGGCAGCATAATCTGCCGACTGTAGCGTAGTAGTTGTTCGTCAGTAAAATCGGTGTTCATTGTCAGTGTTCATTATTAGTTGCCTGTCAGGGTTAGTGAGTTAGCGCATTTCCGCCGCTTATTCTCGCCTGCCCGCCCAGGTCTTTTTTCTGGATAATATGTTTATAGCCGTTTCCCTGTAAACAGTTTAGTGCGGCCTGTTGCTGGTCAAAGCCGTGTTCAAAAATCAGCAGGCCACCGGGTTTTAGATACTGCCGGGCGTACTGGCACAGGTATTTTATATCATCCATGCCGGTGGCACCGGAGCTAAGAGCAGTGACTGGTTCAAAACGTACATCACCCTGTTTCAGATGTTTATCATCGCTGGCAATATAGGGTGGGTTGCTGACAATAATATCAAAATATCCGGTTGGCAGTTCGCTGAACCAGTCGCTTGTTATGAACTGAATATTGCTTAAGTTGTGGTGTCTGGCATTGTGCCGGGCAATGGACAGGGCTGCGGTAGAAATGTCGGTGGCAGTAATCTGCCAGTCGGGGCGTTCAGATGCGATGGCGCAGGCAATCGCACCACTGCCGGTGCCCAGGTCGGCCAGGTTCAGATTCTGCTCCGGGTTGGAATATTGAAGAATGGTTTCCACTAGTAGTTCGGTTTCCGGGCGCGGAATCAGGGTATCGGGTGTGACGCTAAAATCTAGTGACCAAAATTCACGATGGCCGGTAAGATAGGCTACCGGCCAGCCCTGTTGGCGTTTTGTTATTAATGCGCTGAACTGCTGTTGCTGCTTGCCACTTAGCAGTTGCTGTGGCCAGGCAATCAATTTTGTGCGCTGACAGTCGAGCACATGGCAGAGCAGAATCTGAGTGTCTATATGGTAACTGTTGCTATTGTGTTGAAGTAGCTGGTAACCCCGAGCAAGTGCTTGCTGAATCGTCATTGCCGGTTTTATTCATTGGCCAGTGAGGCAAGCTGCTCTGCCTGATATTCGTTAATTAGCGGTTCAATTACCTGATCCAGAGTGCCCTGCATAAATTCATCAAGTTTATATAATGTAAGGTTAATACGGTGGTCGGTAATCCGGCCCTGCGGGTAGTTATAGGTACGAATCCGCTCCGAGCGGTCACCGCTACCAACCAGACTTTTTCGTGTCTGTGCCTGTTCGGCCGCCTGTTTTTCTCTTCTGGCATTCATAATTCTTGCTTGCAGCAAGGACATTGCGCGTGCCCGGTTCTTATGCTGTGAGCGTTCATCCTGGCACTCAACAACCGTCCCGGTGGGCAGGTGGGTAAGACGAACGGCGGAGTCGGTTTTATTGACGTGTTGCCCGCCAGCACCGGATGCGCGGAAGGTATCAATGCGCAGATCCGCCGGGTTAATTTCTATTTGTTCCATTTCGGCTACCTCAGGCATGACCGCAACCGTGGCCGCCGAGGTATGTACCCGTCCCTGTGATTCGGTTTCCGGGACACGCTGGACACGGTGTGCGCCCGATTCAAATTTAAGTTTTGAATAGGCGCCAGTGCCAGTTATGCGGGCGATAATTTCGCGATAGCCACCGTGTTCACCGGCGTTGGCGTTGATAATCTCTACCTGCCAGTGGCGCAGTTCGGCATAACGCGAATACATGCGGAACAGATTCCCGGCAAAAATGGCAGCTTCGTCGCCACCGGTACCAGCGCGGATTTCGAGGAAGATATTACTATTGTCATTTGGGTCTTTGGGCAGCAGCAGCTTCTGTAACCGCGCCTCCAGTGTTTCAACCTGCTGTCGGGCCTGTTTAATTTCATCGGCAGCCATGTCACGCATCTCGGCATCATCATCTTCCAGCATTTCGGCTGCGCTATTCATGTCGGCCTGTGCCTGGTTGTATTGTTGAAAACAGTTCACCACTGGTTCAAGCTGTGCATATTCACGTGAAAGTTCGCGAAACTGATTCTGATCACCGATCACACCCGGGTCAGCCAGCAGGCCGGCAATTTCTTCATGCCTGTCAATCAGGCTGTATAATTTATTTTGTATGGATTGTTTCACGTTGTTATCTGTTATTACTTATCTTTGGTGTCTATGTCTGAGGTGTCAGTGGGCTGAATAAGCAGCTCATAGGCAATATCCAGTATATTATCCTGATTATCCTGACAGGCCTGGCGTAGGCGTATGCTGGGTTGATGTAGAAATTTATTGGTGAGGGTATGGCAGAAAAAGTCCAGCACTTTTTCTGGATCCTGACCACTGGCCAGTTGTCGCTTTGCTTTTGTCAGAACATCATCGCTAATTTGCCGGGTATGGCTGCGGATCTCGGCAATGACATCGACTGCCCCCAGCGAACGCTGCCATTGCAGAAACGTATTGACCTGAGCGTCGATAATCTCACGGGCCTGTTCGGCGGCCTGTTGACGCCCCTCAAGATTTTGCTGGATGACCGATTGCAGGTCATCCACGCTGTATAGATAAACGTCATCCAGTTCACTTACTTCCGGTTCCACATCACGTGGTACGGCCAGGTCAACCATAAAAATGGGTTCATGCTTACGTTGTTTCAGTGCCCGCTCAACGGTTCCTTTACCGAGAATGGGCAACGGGCTGGCGGTGGAGGCAATAACAATATCGCAACGGTGCAGGTGCTCGCCAATATGTTGCAGGCTGATGGCATCTCCATTATATTCTTCGGCCAGTCGTTGCGCCCGTTCAACGCTTCGGTTGGCAATAATAATATGCTGAATACCCTGTGAATAGAGGTGGCGGGCTGTCAGATCAATGGTTTCCCCTGCACCGATTAACATAACCGTGGACTGATTCAGTTCACCAAAAATCTGCCTGGCAAGGCTGACGGCAGCGAAAGCAACGGATACCGGATTGGCGCCAATATCCGTATCGGTGCGTACCTGTTTGGAAACGGCAAAGGCGCGTTCATAGAGTTTTCTTAGTAATCGACCCATGGTTCCCTGTTTATTTGCCAGCGCATAGGCATCTTTCATTTGTCCGACGATTTGTGGTTCACCCAGTACCATGGAGTCGAGTCCACTGGCTACCTCCATTGCGTGGCGGATTGTCTGCTCGTGGTTATGCAAATATAGATATTTACTCACTTCGGTACCGTTCATGCCGTGAAACTGGCTGAACCATTCAATCAGTGACTGGTCAGTATTGTCGTTAGTGCTGGCAACAACGCAGTAAAGTTCGGTTCGATTACAGGTAGAGAGAATGGCGGCTTCTTCAACCATTGCCAGTTTTTTCAGGCTGTGCAGGGCTTCAGGCAATGTTTGTGGGGTAAAAGCAAGCCGTTCCCGCAATTCCAGTGGGGCGGTTTTGTGATTCAGGCCTAGCGTAAGTAGGGACATAAACGGGTTGCAGGTATTTTGAATGTTAGGAAGGCCGACAATTTTGCGCGATGCGAGAGTTTAACTCAAGCTAAATGTCTGAAAAAGCACCCTTCTGGAATATGTGGCAATATAGACAAATATCCGGCAAGGTTAAAAAAACAGTATTATCACGCTGATATTTTACGGAGGTACTGGTGTTTTCCAGAAAATATGCCGTCCTGTTCGGTGCCTGAATAATGCTTTCTGACAGGTAGATACTTTTATTATAATCATAAACTTGAAGAACATTTGAATAAGTCATGAATAAATATCTTGCGCCCGGACTTGTTCATAGGTTCTTTGAATAAAACTAGTAGTATTCCGGTAAAATATTCCGGTGGGTACTATTAAAGATGGGGTAATTCGGGTAAATTGAGAAAATTAATATTAAAACCAAGATATACAATGCATAATTTGAGTGATTTATTTCCCCGTAACATGTTACGAAATATTATTCCAGGTAAAATTCAACTGTTTCCCCCTCGGTTTTTACCGCTTCTATTTGTTGGCGGCATCAGTATTGCCCTGTCTGCCTGTAACACTGTGCAGCCAACACAAAGTGTACCCACGGTTACACCGGTGGCGATCTCAGCTTCTGCAGAACCCGTTCAGGCTAATGCTAATATAAAAGCCGGTAAGGTAGAATCCGGTAAGACGGAATCTGGTAAGGCAGGGTCCGGTAAGATAGAACCCGGCACTATAGAACCCGGCACTATAGAACCCGGCACTATAGAGCATAGTGCCCCGGTGAATAAGACGACTGCAATCACATCGGGTGGTAGTCTTAATGAAAAGTTACTATACAATCTTCTGGCTGCCGAGTTTGCCGGTAATGCGGGCGATGTGCAGGCATCGGTAAATTTTTATCAGAAAGCAGCGCAACAAACGAGTGATAAACGTATTGTGGCAAGAGCTGCCTATGTTGCGTTGTATGGTAAGGATTATAAGGAAACACTGCGTGCAATTAACCGTTGGGATAAGCTGGCCCCGGGGTCGGAAGACGTTGAGCGTATGTATGCCATTACCTATCTGAAATTGCATCAACCGGAAAAAGCAATTCCCTATATTCAAAAAATGCTGTCCGTTGCCGGCATGAAGGAAAAAGAAAAGGTGCTGGCATTAAAAGCGTTGCTGGCAAAAGAGGCGAGTTCAGGTGACGCACTGATCGTTCTGCAAAAACTAAACCAGACTGGGGCAAAAAGTGATTACATGCTGGTATTGCAGGCTCGTTATGAAGCTCAGTCAAAACACTATGACAAGGCTCTGTCATTGCTTGACCAGGTTTATCAGCATGATAAATCGATGATAGACGTGCTGATTATTAAAGCGCGTATTTTTGCCGCACAGGGTAAAAATAATGCCGCAGTGTTACAAATTGAGCAGGTACTGAATAAACGACCCAATAACGATATTCTGCGCCTGCAATATGCACAGATGCTGGTCGAATTACGCAAACTGAAACTGGCGAAGGCCCAGTATGAAATTCTTAATAAGCATCTGCCAGACAATAGTGAAATTATACTAAGTCTTGCGCTGATTAATATTGATAGCGGTAAACTTGATGAAGCGGCAAAGGAACTCAATAATCTGATCGACATGGGTAAGCGTACCACGGTTGCGCATTACTACCTGGGGCGTATTGCGCAGAATAAAGGCAATGAAAAACGTGCCATGTCCTACTATATGCGGGTAAAAGAAGGTAACTATGCTTTCGATTCACAACTGCGTATTGCGACGCTACTGTCTACCTTGGGTAAACCCGATGAAGGCCTGAAAAAACTTGAAGCAATGGCCAGCGTACAAACCAGTTGGCCGTTACGGGTACGTATTTACCTGACAGAAGGCGAGATTCTACGTAGCCAGAAACGTTATGCGGAAGCCGTGAAAATGTACACGCGTGCGCTACAGAAAAAACATGATGATTCCAGCCTGCTTTACGCACGCGGGCTGATGGCCGAGAGGATTGGACGACTGGATATGACCGAATCCGACCTGCGCAAGGTAATATCACAGGAACCGAATAATGCCAATGCACTCAATGCGCTAGGTTATACGCTGGCAGATCGTACCCGTCGATACAAAGAAGCGCTGAAGTATATTCAGCGTGCTTCCAGTCTGCTACCGGATGATCCGGCCATTCTCGATAGCCTGGGCTGGGTCAATTTCCGGCTTGGTAGAATGGAAGAGGCAGAAAAGTGGTTATCCAGAGCTTTTAAAAAACTTGCTGACCCTGAGATCGCCGCTCATTACGGTGAAGTATTGTGGGTGAGAAATAAGAAACAGCAGGCAGTAAAAATCTGGGAAAAAGGTAAAAAAGCCAATGCCAGTAACCCAGTTTTACTGGAAACCATGAAACGGCTGGATCCTGGACTGGTTAAACAGTAAAGTATTCACAGTATCTGCCGGGCCGTTCACCCGGCTCCTCCAGCCGGGTGAGTAAATGCTAAAGAGTGATTTTTTTTTCGGGTTCACTACAGGTGATATGCTAAGACGTTTACTGGGTGTGTCCCTGTTGTTGCTGGCCAGTGCCTGTACGCAGCTTGAGGTAAAGCAGAAACCGCCAGTTGCTGTAGCAAAACCGGTACAGCCAGCTGGCTGGCTGGCAGCAAAAAAACAGCGAATGGCAATAAAAAGCTGGGAGTTACGCGGTCGTCTTGGCGTGCAGACAGAAAATAACTCGGGCACACTTGATCTTACCTGGCAGCAGGATGGAGATGAGTATGTCATTCGTTTACTGGCACCAATGGGGCAGGGAACCTACCTGATTAGTGGTAATGAATATTCAGCCATACTACGGCTGCCAAACGGTAAAAAGCGTATTATCAGTAATCCCGATACCCTGTTCCGTGACTCACTGGGTGTTAATTTACCACTTTCTGCACTGCGTGACTGGGTGAGAGGGATACCTGCTTCTTCATTACCGGTGGATAAAATTCGCTGGAATAAAAAAGGTCTGCTACGGCAGATTGATCAGAATGGCTGGCATGTCGAGATGAGTAACTATCTGGGTAGCAAAGTATTATTACCTTATAAGATTTATCTGAGCCGTGATGATAAACCTGACCTGAGTATCCGCCTGGCTCTGCGTCAGTGGATGATTGATAATTAATCTGTTATGAATCAATCTATGGTAAATTTTCCTACTGTAAATTATCCGATGGTAAATTATCCCGCTGTAAACTGCCCGTGTCGTATGCCAGGTTGTTTCACTTGAGCAGCGGAAAATATCAGTGGCCGGCACCGGCAAAACTTAATTTAATGCTGCACATTATTGGTCGGAGGAAGGATGGCTATCATAATCTGCAAACGGTATTTCAGTTTCTTGATTATGGCGACAGCCTGCAAATTCAGTTGCGTGACGATGTAGAAATTTCTGTGCAGGGCAGTCCCCGGCAGATCCAGATGGAAGATGATCTGGTTTACCGCGCAGCCAGACTGCTGCAATCGTGTAGCGGGGTCAAGCGGGGAGCGGATATCCTGTTGCATAAAATATTACCTCTTGGTGCCGGGCTGGGTGGGGGTAGTTCTGATGCGGCAAGTTGTCTGGTAGCATTGAATTATTTATGGCAATTACAGCTATCCGTGGCACAATTATGTGAAATTGGGCTAAAACTGGGTGCGGATGTACCGGTTTTTGTACGGGGACAGGCATCTTTTGCCGAAGGTGTCGGTGAAAAAATAACCTCGATTTCACTGGATGAGCCGTGGTTTTTGGTGTTAACACCCCCTGTTCAGGTCGAAACAGGTGAAATTTTTTGCAAACCGGAATTGACACGGGATTGTTCTGCCATCAAAATATGCGACCTTTCA
>CAYXNL010000021.1:17474-33523 GCA_964466455.1 uncultured Thiotrichaceae bacterium | reverse complement strand
TATAAAATACAGGCGTATCCGGTATTATTTTCACACCATTAATTTTTTTGACGCATTGCAAACTGACGTATAATCATTAAACTTAGGGAGGTTATAAAAATCAGTAGTGAGATGGATGACAGCTATTGTTTTTTAAGGAGCTCCCTGATTCATTTATGAATTAATCGTCGTCTTCTTTAGCTCCACCCTTTAATAATTTTTAACTGAAATAAAACAAGGTAAATAGTAATGACTAAGACAGACAAAAAAACCACGGGAAAAATAAATTCGGGAAAAAAAGCAGCAACGAAGAAACCGGTTGCGAAAAAAACAACACAAAAACCTGCGGTAAAGAAAAAAACAAAATTGGCGACTGACACTAAAAAATCGACTACAAAAAAAACAGCGAAAAAAATTGCTGCAAAACCAGCGAAAAAATTTATTGTGTCGCATGAACAGCGTTTTCACATGGTTAGTGAGGCAGCCTATTTTCGTTCACTGAGTTTTCAGGCAGCCAGCCCGGTAGAAAACTGGTTTGAAGCAGAAAAAGGTATTGCACTGATTTGTGAGATCCACTGATGCATCTAATGCGATGATCACCGTTCTCCTTAGTACTAAGGAGAACGGTGATCTGAACTTTCTCAGGTAATTACATCGGGTTTGGTACGGCCAGTGAGGTGCTTTATGTCTGCCAGACTTGTAGATAATTCGATAAGCCCCGCCAGCAACTCCTGCGGTGTGCGTTTGAAAGATAAGCGGATTTTTTTAGTATCCGTTTCCGTCTGTTCAATATAAACCCGTAAGGTAGCACCCTGAGTTCCAGTGCCGGACAGACGATAGATAATACGTGCACCATTGGTGAAGAAAATCCGAATTCCCTGATGCTGGCTCTCACTGCCATCAACCGGGTCGATATAGGAAAAATCATCACACAGGCTTATTTCATAGGAACCATATTTCTTACCCTTGAGTGACTCTGCATGATCACGAAGATGTCTGATAAGAGCATCCGCTTTCTTACTGCTGATCGCTTCATAATCGTGTCGGGTATAAATATTACGGCCATATTGTAACCAGTGATCGTGTACCAGTTTAACTACCGGTTGCTGCTTTACAGCCAGAATATTCAGCCAGAACAATACCGCCCACAAACCATCTTTTTCGCGTACATGATTCGAACCGGTACCAAATGATTCTTCACCACATAAGCTGATTTTGCCGGCATCAAGCAGGTTGCCGAAAAATTTCCAGCCCGTCGGGGTTTCATAACAGGGAATACCTAGTACTCTTGCTACCCGATCAACAGCCTGACTGGTCGGCATTGAACGCGCCACGCCGCACAAACCTTCCGCATAACCGGGGATCAGCGTAGTATTCGCCGCCAGTATTGCCAGGCTATCGCTCGGAGTAACGTAGAAATGACGACCAAGAATCATATTTCTGTCGCCATCGCCATCTGAAGCGGCGCCAAAATTCGGTGCATCAGCCGCATACATTTTTTTAACCAGTTTTTTTGCATGAACCAGGTTAGGATCAGGATGTCCGCCGCCGAAGTCGGCCATCGGCACTTCATGAATAACTGTGCCTGCTGGTGCCTGTAGACGTTTTTCAAATATCTCTATTGCATAGGGTCCGGTAACAGCATGCATGGCATCAAAGCAAAATTTAAATTCGGCACTCTGAACATAGTCACGAATCAGCTCAAAATCAAAAAGTTTTTCCATCAGATCGGCGTAATCTGCCACCGAGTCAATGATATGAATTTTCATCTCACCCAGGCTGATCTCACCAATATGGTCCATATCAATCGCGTTGGCATCAATAATTTTATAATCACTTATGTGCAGACTTTGCTGATAAATGCTTTCTGTTATTTTTTCAGGTGCCGGTCCGCCATTATCAATATTATATTTAATGCCGAAATCTTCATCAGGCCCGCCGGGATTGTGGCTGGCAGACAGGATAATACCGCCATTAGCTTTATACTGGCGGATAATATTGGAAACAGCAGGCGTTGATAAAATACCATTGCAACCCAACAGGATTTTTGCAACCCCATTTGCGGCAGCTACACGCAGAATAATATGTATGGCTTCACGGTTATAATAACGTCCATCACCACCAAGCACCAGTGTCATACCCTTAGTATTATCCAGTGCATTAAAAATAGACTGGACAAAGTTTTCCAGATAATTTTCCTGTTTAAAGACAGTTACTTTTTTTCGTAAGCCGGATGTACCAGGTTTCTGGTCGGTAAACGGGCTGGTTGAAATGGTGTGTATTCTCATTACTTATCCACTGTATTGATAATAAATCCGTTGCTTTCTGTACCTTCCTGCAGGAAGTCATGGTAACTTTTTACCAGTACCGGTATCTGTGACAGCGTAGGCGCACCATCCATTAATAATACCAGTGAAACAATTTCAAATATCTGTTCGATGGTAATACCGCTTTTCATTGTCTGATGAAAATGCAATCGAATCTGTGCATGATCCTGCCTGACAATCGAAATAGCCAATGCCGTCATTTCACGTAACTGTGATTTTTCAATTTTTTTTGAATAACTGAAACGTTTCCAACTTGCTATCCAGTCATTATATAATACAGTTTCTTCATTCTGACACGATAACATAAATAGTACCACATTATTTATCAGGCATTTATTCTTGTCTGTGGCACCCAACTTTTCTACATTTGCAGTATGAATATCAATACAACGCTGACATTTTTTATACAGGGCAAGACCAAGTGTGATGAGCTCTTTTTCAAGCCGACCAAGTTTGCCTTTTTTTGTACTCTCCTGTGAGAGCTCGTCGATAATTTCAAGAAATTCCTGGAACCCGTACTGATTGGCTTCCCGAAAATATTCAGGGAAGTTTATGGTATGTTCAGTAGTTTTTTTTGCCATAATGACGCCTGATAATATTTGCTGTTATTCGCTATTGTATCAATCTGTACTATTTCATATTCAGACACAGTAATAAGGAACCCTCTGATTACCGTTCTCTTTAAGTACTAGCGGGATGGAGATTTCAGTAATAAGTTATAAAGTCAGAGATTCCTAATTACTACCGGTATCTGCTGCCTTATCAACAAACCAGTGATTTTCTCCAATGCAGTTAATGGGTAATCGTTTACCGCTTTTAATTTTATTTAATGCAACATTTTTTCCCCTGCCAGTAACAAGGACTATTCTGCATCGGGCTGATTGCAATGCCGATAGACCCAGTGATACGCGTTGTGGCGGTGGCTTTGGAGCATCAAATACCGGCACCACTGCACGCTTATCTGTTAATGCCAGATTACCTGGAAACAGACTAGCGGTATGACCATCCTCCCCCATACCAAGAAGAATAATATCAAAAACATTGAATGAGTAAATCCTGTCAGCATATTCCTGTGCGGCTTTTTCGGGTCCTTTTTCTGCTGGAACAGGATAGAAAAAATGCCGATATTCAGCTGCATCCTGGGCGAATAGTGTAGTCATAATCATTGTGTCATTACGTTCAGGGTGACCCTCCGGTAAACATCGCTCATCACCCATAAACCATTTGATTGATTGCCAGGGAAGCTTGCGTGCGGAAAGTTTTTGCAGACAACCTGCCGGTGTGTTCCCACCGGGCAAAGCGATATGACAGTATGGCTGTTGTTTCAGGCAGTCATTGATTTCCCGTTGGACAAAATCTGCCGCTGCTTCTGCAAGCTGATCCGAATTTTCAAAAACACAATAATGTAGCAAAGACGACATAATAGTAGTCAATATTTCTCTAAGTTGGTATATGCCAGCCGCTAACACAGTTTTCGGTTAGTTTATCCATTTTGGAAATATCCCAGGTTCCGGAATGGTAACGGTCAATCGAGACACGATTCTTCCATGCCTGTAAAATTGGTTCAATAATTGCCCATGATTCATTTACCTCGTCGGCACGTGAAAACAGGGTCCCATCACCAATTAGTACATCATGCATCAGTACTTCATAGGCACTGGCAACAGAATCTGCATTAGCATAGGGAGCGCGCATAACCATAACTTCATTATCGGTAGTGGGTCCGGTTTTTTTTGCATTAATACGTAAAACAATACCGCCGTCAGGCTGTAGTCTGAACACCAGGGAATTGGCAGTAGGAATGGAATTATGACTATTAAACAAATTAAAGGGGGGCCGGCGAAAGCGTATCATTACCTCGGAAACGCGCTTTGGCAAACGCTTACCTGTACATAAAATAAAGGGAACTCCCTGCCAGCGCCAGTTATCAATATGAAAACGAACCGCCGCAAATGTTTCGGTAACAGAGTCGGGTGAAACGCCATCCTCTGCAACATAGGAAGAAACTTCTTCACCCTCAATTTCGCCTTTTGTGTATTGTGCTGCAACCGTTAGCGCATCAATATTTTCAGGCTTAAATTTGCGTACCGCACGTAATACTTTCATTTTCTCATCACGTACTGCATCCGCAGTAAATTCAACCGGTGGCTCCATTGCGACCAGCGTCATTATCTGCATAATATGACTCTGTATCATATCGCGAAGTGCACCGGATTTTTCATAGTATTTCGCCCGATATTCAATTCCTAATGTTTCCGATACAATGATCTGTACATGATCAATATAGTTTCGATTCCATAGAGGTTCCATAATGCCATTGGAAAAACGATAAACCAGCAAGTTCTGTACACTCTCTTTGCCCAGATAATGATCAATACGATAGATCTGGTTTTCATGGAACTCGCTATGTAATGCTGTATTCAGTGCCCGCGAGCTTTCCAGATTCATACCAAATGGTTTTTCTATAACAATCCGGCGGAAACCTTCGTCCTCATTAATAATATTTGCTTTACCCAGACCGGCTGCTACCCGGCCATACCATTCCGGAGGAATTGCACAGTAAAAAATAGCATTTTTTTTGCCATTAATAGTTTGCAGTGATTCAGCTATTCCACTATAGGTTTGCTCATCGGCCAGATCACCGGGTACCATAACCAGTTTTTCACAAAATTTTTCCCACTTATCCTGATCGTGTGTAATTTGATGTGAAGACATTTTGAGTCCATCAAATAAAAGCTGTAACCAGACTTCGCGGCTACGTTTGTTAACAACACCAATAATACGACTATCAGGATGAACCATGCCACAGTTAAGCATACGAATCAGGGCTGGCATTAATTTACGTTTGGTCAGGTCGCCGGTAGCACCGAAAATAACGATGTTAGTGGCTTCGGCCTTTTCTTTGCCAGTCATGGGTTTCGTATTTTCTGTTTGCATAGTCATATTATTACTCGTAAACGTTATTGTATTTTGAACGGATAATTATTTTCTGGATTTATTTTCTGGATTCATTTTTTTGCCGGCCTGATAGCGTGACCACCAAATCCAGCACGCATGGCATTCAGCACTTTACCGGCATAGGATGGTTGCTGACGACTACGAAAACGCATCTGTAAGGCAAGTGTTAATACCGGCGCAGGTATGCCCTGTTCAATGGCATCCTGCACTGTCCAGCGGCCTTCACCGGAGTCGTCTACATAATCACTTAAGCTGGCCAGTGACCGGTCATGTTGTAATGCATCACTAACCAGATCCAGCAGCCAGGAACGTACCACACTGCCCTGTTGCCAGATTTGAGAAATCTGTGCTGTATCCAGATTCATTTCAGCTTTATTTTGCATCAGTTCAAAACCTTCTGCATACGCCTGCATCATGCCATATTCAATACCATTGTGAACCATTTTGACATAATGTCCGGCACCAGCAGGACCAACGTGTCCCCAGCCACTATCTTTCGCCGGAGCGAGTGATAACAGGGCGGGTCGGAGAATGGCAACGGCTTCATCGCTACCCCCCACCATCAGACTATAGCCATTAGCCAGCCCCCATACCCCACCAGAGGTACCACAATCAATAAAATGAATATTTTTTTCAGCTAGTTGATTAGCCCGCTGCTGGGAATTTTTATAATTTGAATTACCACCATCAACAATAATATCCCCGGCCTCAAGCCCGGCGCCCAGCAGTTTTTCAATACTGTCATCGACATAATTATGTGGCACCATTAACCAGACGACACGCGGAGAAGATAGTTGCTCGATCAGTGAATCGAGGGTTTTTGCTGCAAGAATATTGTCATTTTCTGCCGCCAGCGATTCGGTGGTAGCCGTATTCACATCATAAACCACAAGCTGATGATTATCGGCTGCCAGACGTCTGGACATATTTGCACCCATTTTACCGAGTCCGATCATTGCCAGTTTCATTATTGATACTCCTGCTAGATTAATTTGATAAATTAACTGAATTACAGTTTCCAGATATCCTCGTTATACTCAGATATGGTTCGATCGGTAGAGAAGAAACCACTACAGGCTGTATTACTTATACTCATACGTGTCCAGGTAGTACGATCCTGGAAACATTCACCCGCCCGTTGCTGACAGTCTATATAGGACCGAAAATCTGCCAGCGTTACCCAGGGGTCATCAGGGCTGCGTAGCGAGGCTAAAATATCATTAAAAATATTCGGTTCAAATAAATTAAAGTGGCCACTATCCAGTAAATGCATCACTGCCTGTAAATCTGTGTCATTATCAATAATATCCTGCGGCATATAGTTACTGTGCAAGGCCTGAACTTCTTCGGCTATAAGTCCAAAAAGAAAAAAGTTATCTTCCCCAACATGCTCAAGAATTTCTATATTGGCACCATCATAGGTACCAATGGTGATTGCACCATTCATAATAAATTTCATATTGCCGGTGCCGGATGCTTCTTTGCCAGCTGTGGATATCTGCTCGGATAAATCCGTTCCCGGACAGATAATCTCCATCGCCGAAACATTGTAATTTGGCAGAAAGGCGACTTTTAGTTTATCCCCCACATCAGGGTCTTCATTAATGACAGCGGCAACATTATTAATCAGTTTGATAATTAGTTTGGCAACATGATAACCCGGTGCTGCTTTTCCACCGATTAGGACACAACGCGGGGTCCAGCGTTCCGTATCCCCTCTTTTAATTCGATTGTATAAATGAATGACATGAAGAATATTAAGCAGTTGGCGTTTGTATTCATGAATACGTTTGACCTGCACATCAAACATGGCATCGGTATTAAAATCAATTCCGCAGTTTTGCTTAACCAGGGCAGCCAGGCGTTTTTTATTTTCCTGCTTTACCGCCAGCCACTTCTTATGGAATGCCGTTCTGTCATTTTTTACATAATCATGTAGCAGGGAAATTTTAGATAAGTCCGCAATCCATTCATCGCCAATCGTATCATTGAGTAACTGTCGTAATAGCGGATTGGCATAGGCTAACCAGCGTCTGGGCGTTACCCCGTTGGTTTTATTGTTAAATTTATCTGGCCATAATTCATAAAAGTCCTTAAATAGCCCATCACACAGTAATCTGGAATGCAGGGCAGCAACACCATTTACCGAGAAGCTGCCAACAATAGCCAGATAGGCCATACGCACATGCTTTACACTGGACTCTTCAATTAATGACATTCTTCTCAGTCTGTCAGAATCCCCGGGCCATTTGAGTGATACTTCATGCAGGAAGTATTCATTGATTTTATAAATAATCTCCATAATGCGCGGTAGCAGACGCGTCATTAATGGAACCGACCATTTTTCCAGTGCTTCCGGTAACAGAGTATGGTTGGTATAAGCCATTGTCTGCCTGGTAATGGCCCAGGCTTCAGGCCACTGCAGATGTTTTTCATCCATTAAAATACGCATTAACTCTGCGATGGCAATAGTGGGATGCGTATCGTTAAGCTGAAAAACATTAAACCCGGCAAAATTGGTATAATTCTCTCCATCTGTATCTTCCCATGAACGAATAACATCCTTTAAGCTGGCAGAAGCAAGAAAATACTGCTGGCGTAAACGCAGTTCTTTGCCATTCTCGCTACTGTCATTCGGGTATAAAACCATCGAAATATGCTCTGCGTCATTTTTGGTTTCTACCGCATCAGAATAACTACCGGCATTAAATTCAGCCAGATTAAATACATTGGTTGATGTAGCTTTCCATAATCGCAGGGTATTAACGGTTTTGTTTTTATATCCGGTTATCGGCATATCGTAAGGAATAGCGACCACATCGGAAGTACCTACCCAGCGAACCCGTTGAATTCCCTGTTTGTCAGCATAATGTTCGGTGCGCCCTTCAAACTGAATGAGCTGTTCATATTCAGGCCGTGGTACTTCCCATGGGTTTCCGTCCCGGAGCCAGTGATCGGGTTCTTCAATCTGATAGCCATTGTCAATTTGCTGAATAAACATACCGTATTCGTAGCGAATACCATAACCGATCACAGGCAGTTGCAGGCTGGCACAACTGTCCATAAAACAGGCAGCAAGACGACCCAGACCACCGTTACCCAGTCCGGCATCCGGTTCTTCGCGTTTTAAATCCTCCAGATCAACGGCAAAAACATTTAATGCATCACGGGTTTGTTGTTCAAGATCGAGTCGCAGCAGATTATTCCCCAGAGCGCGACCAATAAGAAATTCCATCGACAGATAGTAGGCCTTGCGTACCTTTGGCTGGTTATAACGCTGCCAGGTATGACTCCATTGCTCCATGATCCGGTCACGAATATTGTAAGCCATTGCTTCATACAGATAAAAAGGCACACAGCGTAAAAAATGCCCGAGGTGGTTACGTAGATAATGGTAAAAACCTTTAGATAGTGATTTACTGTCATTTTTCAGTGGCGCAGCATCAGGAATGACAGTGGTATTAATCCAGTCTTTTTTTTGCATTTGTTTAACTCTGCATGAGGTGATTGACTAATTGTTTTTTATTTGTTTATAGAGACTTTATTTATGGTAAAAAGTTACCTGATTAAAATATTTATTTATACCAGTTACCGATCTGTCATAATAACAGAAAAGGAACGGAAATCACCCGGCCCTTTACAAGAAGCGCAACGCGGTAGAGAGTGCTTCAGGTCGCGCCCTGCGCGGGCTTAGCACTACCCTGAGTGTGTCTGATAAAGCTTCTGATATTGCGCTGCACTTTTTTCCCAGCCCAACGGAGCCGACATGGCAGTTTTGCAGATTTTTCGCCATTGTGAAGGGTGGTTATAGCATGAAATAGCACGTTTTATCGCTTCAATCATGAATACATCATCGGCATAATCAAAAACAAAACCATTAGCTGTTTTATTAGCCAATGTTTCATCGGTGGTGTCAGTTACCGTATCTGCCAGCCCTCCGGTATGATGAACAATCGGTGGGGTACCATAGCGCAGGCTATACATCTGATTTAAACCACATGGCTCAAAACGCGATGGCATCAGAAACATGTCACAACCTGCTTCAATCTGATGAGCCAGTGCCTCCGAATAGCCGATATAAATATACAGACGCGATGGATAGCGTTTAACCAAACTCTGTAAAGAGCTTTCATAAACACTGTTACCTGAACCCAGAATAACCATATTGGCATTGCTGGTTTCAAATATTATCGGCGCACAGCGGACAATCATATCAATACCCTTCTGTTCAACCAGACGACCGATAAATCCGATTAATGGTCGCCGATTATGCTGCTCGACGGGCAGGCCAACCTGCTGTAACAGGGCATGTTTATTTTTCAGTTTATTTTTACTAAAAGCTTTATCAAAACGATAATTAATGGCCAGATGCGGGTCGGTCTCCGGGTTCCATACTTCCATGTCAATGCCATTTAGAATGCCGGTTAAACGCTGACCAAGGTGTTGCAGGATGCCCTCATAGCGGTAACCAAATTCGGGCGTGCAGATTTCTCTAGCATAGGTTGGGCTAACCGTGGTGACATAGTCGGAAAAAATCATACCTGCTTTCAACATTGAGAGGCCACCATAAAATTCAATACTATCCGGTGACCACCACTCTGGTGGTAGAGCCAGTTCAGTAAACTGCTGGTAGGAAAAATAGCCGTCATAAGCAAGATTATGTATGGTAAAAATAATAGCAGGACGTGGCTGTATAAGGCTTAAAAAAGCCGGCACCAGTCCAGTTTGCCAGTCATGACAATGAACCACATCCGCTCGCCATTGACTACCCGGGATTATTTTTGCCATTTCCGCTACTGCCCGGCAAAATACGGTAAAACGTTCCGCGTTATCCGGCCAGTCCTGACCATCTTCATGGACATAGGGGTTGCCGGGACGATCAAACAGGGCAGGCACATCAAGCAGATACAGGTAATCACCCAGTTCCTGCTGATGAGCCTTTAAAATTTTTACCTGGTGGGTCTTCTCTGCGCCTCGAATATTCCAGTAACCAAGTATTTCCGGCTGTTCTACCGCAGCCAGTACATCATGATAAGCAGGCAGAACAAGGCGAACATCATGCCCCAGTTTTGATAGCGCCAATGGCAGGCTGTGTACAACATCACCGAGACCGCCGGTTTTAATAAAGGGATAGGCTTCACTGGCGGCAAATAATATATTCACGTATCGTTCCGGATAAAATCATCATCACGTCTAAAAAACAGCGCAGATAGAGGTGGCAAGGTTAATTGTATAGCATAATCAAAGCCGTGTTCCGCCTGCCTCATCGCCGTAACACCACCTGCATTACCAACATTACTGCCACCATAAAATTCAGCATCGCTATTCATACATTCCAGATAACGCCCGGCCTGAGGTACACCGATAATATAATTTTCTCTGACCACAGGGGTAAAATTAAATACACAGATAACAAACTGGTCATCAAGACGGCGCAGAAAAGCCAGCACAGAACTTTTCTCATCATCACAACTGATCCACTGAAATCCCCGGGAATCAAATTCCAGTGCATAAAATACCGGTTGTGTCCGGTAAAAAGTATTTAAGTCTTTTACCAGATTACGCAATCCGGCATGTTTGTCCATACCAGCGACCGTCCAGTCCAGAGAAGCGGATTCATTCCATTCATTCCATTGCCCGAATTCACCCCCCATAAATAATAGTTTCTTTCCAGGGTGTGCATACTGATAAGCGTACAACAAACGCAGGCTGGCAAATTTCTGCCAGACATCACCGGGCATTTTATCCAGCATACTGCGTTTCATATGCACAACTTCATCATGGGATAAGGGTAATACAAAATTCTCGCTATAAGCGTACAGTTGACTGAAGGTTAACTGATTCTGATGGAAGCGCCGATAAATCGGGTCAGTCTGTATATAGGCCAGAGTGTCGTGCATCCAGCCCATGTTCCATTTCATGGAAAAGCCCAGACCACCAGTATCAACTGGCCTTGAAACGGCCGGCCAGTCAGTACTTTCTTCTGCCAGTGTTACTACTCCGGGAAATTCATGATGCACAATAGTGTTCAGATCCTTGAGAAAATCAATGGCTTCGAGGTGTTCACGTCCCCCATACATATTGGGTATCCATTGTCCATGTTCACGTGAATAATCCAGATACAGCATGGAGGCAACTGCGTCCACCCGTAGACCATCAATATGAAATTCGTTGATCCAGTAGATGGCATTAGCGAGCAGAAAATTACGTACTTCATTGCGTGCATAGTTAAAAATCAGTGTCCCCCAGTCCTGATGCTCGCCTTTTTCAGGTTCGCTATATTCATAAACCGCTTCACCATTAAAACGCGCCAGAGCAAAGGCATCGCGAGGAAAATGAGCGGGAACCCAGTCGAGAAAAACCCCGATATTGTGCTGATGGCACAAATCAATAAAGTAGCGTAAATCATCCGCACTACCATGACGGGAGGTGGGTGCATAATAGCCGGTTACCTGATAACCCCAGGACTGGTCCAATGGGTGTTCGGTTAAGGGTAGAAATTCAATGTGGGTATAATTCATCTCCTTGACATAAGGGATCAGTTGTTCGGCTAATTGTCGGTAACTGAGGAAATTACCGTTTTCATCTCGCTTCCATGACCCTGCATGAACTTCATAAACACTAATAGGTTGATGTAACCATTGCCATTGTTTACGCTGATCCAGCCAGCGACTATCCAGCCAGTTATAAGGCCCGGTGGGCGGGATTTTACTGGCCGTTTCAGGTCGCAGCTCCATTGCACGGGCATAAGGATCAGTTTTATGCAGGAGCTGGTCTGACTGTGTCAGTATTTCGAATTTGTAGTTATCGTCCGCCTGTAGACCAGGAATAAACAATTCCCATACTCCCGATTGCCCCAGACTGCGCATTGTATGGCGTAAACCGTGCCAGGCGTTAAAGTCACCAATAACACTAACACGTTTTACATTCGGTACCCACACGGCAAACAGACAACCATCAATGCCATCAACTGTTTTTAAATGCGCACCAAGTATGCGATAAACATGGAGGTGGCGACCGGCTGAAAACAGGTCGAGATCAAACTGACTGATTTGCGGCAGAAAACTGTAGGCGGAAGCAACACAGTGTGTAATAGCTGATAATGACACATTAATTTTTTCAGTTTGCTCTTTTTCCAGCCAGCACAAACGGTAGTGTGCCGGTAACTGCTGTTTTTGTGTTTTGCTGAGAAAAAATTCAAAGATATCGGTTTCTGGCAGACGTGACATTTCCCCCATACTTTCCAGAACGACTCTTTCAGCGGTAGGCATTAAAGCCCGTACTATATAGCCATCATTATGTGAGTGAATACCAAGATATTCAAAAGGGTCATGGTAACGCCCCTGCTGTACTTTTTTTACAATCATCATCTTTATCGGTAATTAGTTACTACAGAACAGGTTGATGGGAAAAAGAATTTACCCTGTGGGTCTGTTTTCTGCTGGTATCGTAGCGTGTCGCTGCGACTGTTGTATCCATTGCCGAAAACGTTTACTCAGATCATCATCAAGCTGCTTCCAGTCAAATTGCCAGTACCAGTTATTTCCTACGGTACCAGGTGTGTTCATGCGTGCATGCGAATCAAGGTGCAAACAATCCTGTAGAGGAAATATACACAAACTCGCTGCACTATGCAGCGCGGATAGCATCATCTGCTCAACCACGCTGTCCGCATAGCTGGAATATAAGCATTCCAGATTCTCACTGTCATCATTGTACCCTGTTTCAGTTTCTGGCTGCACATGAATATTGATAGCCAGTATGTCCAGTACATACTGTTTAGTTTCTGTATCCAGGCACTTAAACCAGCCCAGCGTTGTGTCATTATCATGGGTACCGGTATAAACAACACTGTCGGGATGAATGTTTTTTACCTTATGCGGGTTATCATCATGTGCGTCAAAACCAAATTGCAAAACTGCCATACCGGGCAGATGGAACTTTTTTCTCAGTGCGGTTACTTCTTTGGTAATAATACCCAGATCCTCGGCGACCACAGGAAGCTGACCGGTGCTCTGCTGAATAATGTCGAGCAATTTGTCTCCCGGTACTTTCTGATAGAAGCCATCAACGGCCGTTTTTGCATCCGCATTAATCATCCATACCGATTCAAGTCCTCTGAAATGGTCAATTCGCACCAGATCAAACAACTCAAAATGGTAACTCAAGCGTTGTATCCACCATCTAAATTTATTATTTCGCATCATTTCCCAGTTATAATGCGGGTTTCCCCAGCACTGCCCGGTGGCTGAAAAATAATCCGGTGGTACTCCGGTAATATAGGTCATCCTGCCATTTTCATCCAGCAGATAACGCTGAGGGCAGATCCATACATCAACACTGTCATGTGCAACAAAGATAGGCATGTCACCAAATAAAAGAATATTTTTTTCGCCCGCGTTCCGCTTGATCTGCTGCCAGCGTGAAATCAGGCAATACTGTTGCCAGCAGATAACATCCAGTTCAGGTTTACAGCTACTTTGCAACCGTCGGAGTGTCTCGCTATCACGATTTTTATAATTAGCCGGCCATTCATACCAGGGAGCCTGATGCTGATGTGCTTTAATCAGTTTAAATAAGGCATAATCATCCAGCCAGTAATGGTTATGCTGATAAAAATGCTGGTATGCCGGGTCATTGAGATGGATAGTTGCATAATCACTCATCAATGCGGGATTTAATGCAAATACCGATACACATTGATAGGGGGATAAACCAAACTGCGGCTCACCAAGAGGGAGCATTTGCCAGCTTTGAAACCCACTACGCTGTAGAAAATCCAGCCAGCGCTCAACATCACCGTCCAGTTTACCCGAGGGTAATGAAGTCGGATGCAGGAGTACCCCTGCCCGACGGATGTAAAAATCGTCGATATTCATTCCATTTAGATAGTTATGCTGTGCTTATAATATTATATATTGCCGGTTTTAATAGATTAAACCTGCACTTCATTATGTCTGCGCATGGTACCGGCATTTTCAGCATGACCGCCGCCATAAGAAACCGGTATCTGCAATGATTCAGGTTCGGGGAGCTGCAGATAGCGATAAAGACTTTTTAACTGCGAACGAAATAGAGTATCAAAATCATGTACGCTCTCAGATGAGTTATATTCCCCGAACCACCAGAACCAGTCGGAACCTTCACAGATTGCCAGTTGCTGTGTTGCCTTTTCGATCTGGGATTCAGTTAATGAATGCTGCGCCATGACCTGGTCATAAGCCTGCTTGGCAGCAATCAGTATATCCCATGCCCGGTTTTTATCCTTCTGTCCGATCCAGGTGGAAAAAGAACCATACACCCAACTGCCAGCACAGAGTTCTTCCATAGAATGACACATTGATGGTTGTGTCAGATTACTTAAAACTCCGGTTTTTACCCTTTCGTGGTCAGACAGAAGAGTGTACAGATGGTCGATAAAATAATGACCGTTATGTGGATAATGTTCCCATGCATTTTCGCCATCAAGGATAATGGTAACAACATGACGGTGCGCACTATCACCAAGAAAATTGGCAATATTCACCAGATTCTGTACCAGATCTTCCGCCGCTTCAATGGAATCACGTTTACCGTATTCAAAACCAATCAGGTCAGACATACCATCATCACGGAAGAAAATTTTTGGTTTCTCCTGTGTCAACTGATAAGAATGAAACAATGCCCGTTTGTTTTGTACTTTTTCAGAATTGTTGCCGGCAAGGCGGAAACTATTGCGCCACACACCTTCCCCGGAAGCCGTCCAGTTAAAATCAAACTCTTCTAACAGGGCAATACTGTCTGCCGATATAGCGCCTTCAGATAGCCATACACCCTGAGGGCGCAGGCCAAAATACTTTTCAAAACAGATAATCCCCTGCTGAATATGCCAGCGTGAACGATCTCTCCCACCAGGGTAATTACCCGCTGCCGGCTTTGGCGCATCCGGTTGGGAACAGTTCATATTATCGAAGTCATTCAGCAGTGGAATAATCGGGTGCCCATAGGGTGTCATTGATAGTTCAATCTGCTTTTTCTGTGCCAGTTCCCTATAACGCGGGATGATGCCGGAAACGCTTTTACAGATTAGTTTAATCAGATCTTTCCTGTCCTTCT
The DNA here is from genome assembly GCA_964466455.1 of uncultured Thiotrichaceae bacterium. GTDB lineage: Bacteria > Pseudomonadota > Gammaproteobacteria > SZUA-229 > SZUA-229 > S010-25. Next base: position 18,164 of record CAYXNL010000021.1, on the reverse strand, counting down.
GGGTAAAATGGCGCGCTTTTTTTATTAACCGCTGGGCAGTCGGTACCTGCTTCAGATTATGTCCCAACCAGGCGAGGTGATACCAGACAATAAGATCGATAAAGTATTGCTTATTCAAATAAGCAAGAAAGGTATGTTTTTCACTATCTGCTTCAGCAGAATTCAGCACGCACACCAATGGTTCCAGCAATTCACGATAGGGTGGATAGGGCTGGATCATTTTCTCTGCATTGGCACGCTGGCAGTTTTTTATCAGTTCATAACGTTGTTGAACATCATCGGGTATTTCTGTTGCTCCGGCAAGATAATTAAGTAATGGATCGGCCATAACCACGCCATTTTCCAGCCAGTCGGCCAGTTGTTTGCTGTAGTCATCTAGCTGTATCAATAGAACCGGCGCGAAATTGACCACCACATGCATTGCTGGATGTCTCTCCAGATGAGTAGCCATGTCGTCATAATCCTTTATTGCATGCAGATACACCCAGGGTAACTGATAAAGCCCATCCAGACCATGTTTATACCAGGGCTGGTGCATATGCCAGCATAAAGCGAAGTTAACGGGGGAAGTAGCAGATTTTTCAGTCATTACTTATGTATCGCTGTTAGTCAGTATTTCTTCAGGTTATACCAGTTCGGTTTTATCGGTTTTATCGGTTTTATCTGTTGTACTGCTCGCACCAAAACAGT
>CAYXNL010000021.1:4628-17374 GCA_964466455.1 uncultured Thiotrichaceae bacterium | reverse complement strand
TCGGTTTTATCGGTTTTATCGGTTTTATCTGTTGTACTGCTCGCACCAAAACAGTCTTCCATTTCCCTGATAACTTCATCGTGTGAAATTTCTTCCTTTACAACGTAAAGATGCTGACCAAGCATTTCTGGTGTAACCAGTACAATACCAGACTCCGTTACAAAAAAACGTTTTTTATCCTCTTCCAGGTCTTCTCCAATTACCATGCCATCTTCAATCACACAGGCTTTATCAATAACCGCACGGGTAATCCGGCAGTTTTTACCAATACTAACCTTTGGTAATATCACACTGTCCTTAATCATCGTGCCCCGTTCCACTTCGGTATTGAAATAGATAATGGAACGTTTAATTTTCGCACCGGAAATAATGACGCCACCGGAAACCAGCGTATCAATTGCCTGACCCCGTGCCTCATCATCATCAAAAACAAATTTTGCCGGTGGGCTTTGTGACTGGTAGGTCCAGATAGGCCAGTCACGATTATAGAGGTTTAATTCCGGCTCCACTTCACACAATTCAATATTTGCCTTCCAGTAGGAATCGATTGTACCAACATCACGCCAGTAGGCCGGTTTGCCATCTTCATTGAGAAATGGATAAGCCTGCACGTGACAACGTTCGATACTTCCGGGAACGATATCTTTGCCAAAATCATGGGAGGAGTTCTTTTGTTCTGCATCATGAATCAGGCTGGCGTAAAGAAAAGAAGTAGAAAAAATATAAATCCCCATTGACGCCAGGCAACAGCTGGGTTTGCCGGGAATCGTTTCAGGGTGATCCGGTTTTTCGCTAAATTTTGTAATTTTCAGGTTCTTATCAATGGACATAATACCGAAGTCACTGGCTTCTTCCTGGTTTACTTCAATACAGCCTACAGTTAAATCCGCCCCGGTACGAAAATGCTCATAGAGCATTTTCGAGTAATCCATGGAATATATATGATCGCCCCCCAGTACAAGCACATATTCCGGGGCATGGCGACGGATAATATCAATATTCTGATAAATGGCATCGGCTGTACCACGATACCAACCTCGGTCGATACGCTGCTGAGCAGGAATAATTTCGACAAATTCGCCAATCTCAGCGCGCATAAAACTCCAGGCGCGTTGCAGGTGGCGAATTAATGAATGTGATTTATACTGGGTTAACACCCCGATACGGCGTAATCCGGAATTAACACAATTGGATAAGGCAAAGTCGATAATCCGGTATTTGCCACCAAAGGGTACGGCTGGTTTGGCCCGCCATTTGGTCAACCCCAGCAGTCGAGACCCTGCTCCGCCCGCCAGGATTAAAACCAGTGTCTTGTGAGTTAATTCCGAACCCATATTCGCATCGGTATAGTAGCGGTATTTTTTTTTCTGCTGCATTCTACTTAGGGGCATTTTTTCTCTCCTGATTATAACGATTTGCTTCCGCTATTGCACCGAGCACACCAACACTTTCATTTGTAACCAGTGTAACGGTAAACTTTTCCACCAGATGATACATACGGCCTTTGGCCTGTAACGCATGAATAAAGGCGGGGCGATTTATCCATGATTTTATTTTTACTGCAATCCCTCCGGTAATATAAATCCCCCCGGCAGGTTTAAAAATCAGTGCAAGATTACCAATATAAGCGCCATATATTTCAGTAAAAAGACGAACAGCCTGTGATGCCTGCTGATCTCCCTTATCGGCCTGCGAGACAATCTGAGGTGCAGTTAATTTTTCATGCCTGGATGGCGGCACTGCCGTGGTAGCTGAAACAATATCATCTCGCACAGTTACGGGTTGCTGCTGCAAAAAAGCATAAATAGTTTCCAGGCCCGTGCCCGATAATAGCCTTTCGTAGGAAACATGTGGATACAACGCCATCAGGTATTGCAGTAATTGAATTTGTAACGCTGTTTGCGGGGCGAAATCAATATGCCCGCCTTCCGTTGAAAAAGTTGTGTAGCCACCCTGCCTGTATTGTGCCCATGCAAGGCCTAGTCCACTACCAGCCCCCACTACTACACGGGTTCCATCAGTAACCGTATTTCCCTGGTGGAGAACCATTTTATCTGTTTCCTGCAAACAGGAAATACCCGCAGCCGAAGCCTGAAAATCATTCAGAAACTGTACATTTTCAAGATCAAATTCATCAATTAGAGTCTGTTTTTTCAGCGTCCAGGGTAGATTGGTTAGTTGTGCCCGACCATCCTTCACAATACCTGGCAGGGCGACTGACAGCGTAGTAAAATCTTTTCCATCGACACCACTGTCATGGACAAAATTACGCAATAATGGGACAAAATCAGCAAATTGTTGACTGGGATAGATGGCTTCATGCACAATGCCGCATTCTGTGTTTGTCTTTACCACAGCAAGGTGTGTTTTTGTTGCCCCGACATCTGCAGCAATCATCGTCATGATGTTAAAAGCCTACTCCGTTTCTATTACAATTATGTGAAAAGCGGTTTTATTCTATGATATTGCTGATTATAGTCCTATAAACAGAGCCCTGATATACCGCTTCACAATAAGGCCTGTGCATTCTGTCCTGTCCATCTAACTGTTGCTGACAAGCCTCACTATTATATAGGCAGTATCAACAATAAAAGCTTGATAAGAATCAATTTGATGAAATAAAAATGGCCTGAATTTTATTACAGCCAGGTTACTAACAGGGCAAGATGAAAGGGATACCCACTACGCATTTTTTATACAATAGATTTTTTATACCACCAATTATTTAATTTTAGAATTTTGTGCTGGTTTTGCTATAAAAGACAGTATTGATGGCAAAAGTTCCTGTTTAAGTTTCTTATCTATGCTTTTTTGCATACGACTGGTTAGCTGTATTTCACTCTGTGCCGATATTTTCAACGGCCAGCTTTTATAACCCAGTACCGTGTGCCTGTCTGTAGCAAGAAATGACAGTTTTAGACTGCCGCGTAACCAGTACCAGTTATCACGATAGATTGGTGGTTGTGTTTTTATTGAGGCCATTAACTGATAACCCCTGTTGCCGGGTTTAAACCCGGCCTCTGCCGCCGCACCCTGTAGGATCGTTTTCAAGCCACCCACCGTATCATCTGACACCGTCGTTTGTACAGGCAAGTTGCGCATGGCCTGGTGTAATTGTTCATCCAGTGCGATCAGATTCCACTGTGAGGGAACTCCCTTTCCTTTAATATCAATAACTTTCAGAGTTTTCTGCAAAACCTGTCTATTATGCTGTAACTGGCTTGCAGTATAAAGATCGCTGATATGTAATAACGGATCACGCTGGTTTTCAACCTGTTGAAGTAAATAGTTTGTCTGTCTGTCCAGTTCATGTATCTGCTGGCGGATATTATTACCGGCCTGGGTTCGGTCAAGCACCGCCAGAGCGTACCAGTTCAGATCATCCGGGTCATGCCACTGCTCGGCGATGCGGGCCCCCTGCACCATTTTATCGGTAGACAGATTTACCGTTGTCGCAAGTTGCTGTGCAGTACGTACTGTCTCGGTTCCGTTGCTACGATGTGACTGAACATTCTGCCGGGTAGTAGAAACTTCACGAATCCGTACTTCAAATATTCTCGCCAGACCCGATAATGCCCGGTCTTTTGCCGTTTCCAGATTTAACGCCGAACCGGTTGCTGTCAGGTATTTGAAATTTGGGTACATATCCGGCTCGCCATTGAGCCAGTCAGGTGTATCATTACTACTGTGTTTTATTCCAGTAGACGTTTGCGCGCAGGCAGAGAGTAATAAACTACAGCTAAAAAGTATAATCAGGTAAATACCCGTGCTTTTGTTATTATCCGTTAATTTCATTATTACTCCCCCGGTCAGTCGCTATCGTCTACATTCTGAATATTGTGTTTCTTTGTTGCAGCGTCTACCTTCTTTATTTTTTTATTTTTGGCAATCTTTGCAATCCAGTGGTTAATTGCAAAGGTCAGATGATCGGGTTTTATTTCCACCTCATCAACAATACTGTCTATTTTATTTCCCTGTACATTAAGTATGTCTATTTCCAGCCTGTGTTTCCCAACTGGCAGGCGCAGCCGCTGCAACTGGATTTCTTCCGGCAAGGTTGACCAGCTACGTGTATCAGCGCGTTCGGTTATCAGATTGGTTACTGTCATTAAAAAACCGGCCAGGTCACTTTCATGCTGGGCACTATGCTGAGTGTTGTATTTAACCACCGCACGTGCCAATGCACGCGCCATAATTCCTGGCATGGCGGCTGATAGTGCGTGTCGAGCCTGTGCATCAATATCTTCCACCGTTTCCAGTCTGGTTCGCAAATGATCAATACGGATTTTTACCTGCATTAAAGGTTGTTTGGGGCTGCGGTAAACAGGAATAGCAATATGTAAATTCTTCTGCACTTCAGTGGAATACAGAGGGATAATACTTTCACTGCGCACTGGAGCCAGACCATTATTAAAAATAATAACCAGATCTCCGGTTTTTCTGTTTTCTTCAGGCAGGTGATAATTTTTCAGCCGAAAAGTTTTTTTATATTGTCTGTACTCGTTCCATAAATGAAGCCTTGCGGTCTGACGCAACAGGTCTTTTTTGAGTGTAAGCGGCACATAGGGATAGAGTGTGCCTTTTTTATCACGGTAGATATTATAGGCTTTACGATAGGAAATCAGTGCATCATCCGGCTCATCCAGCGCTTCATAGATTAACCCCGACAGGTAGTGGATAAAGGCATCTACCTCGGCATCTCCTCCCCACCCCTGTATTTTCACCCCCGCCTGCAGCATTTCGACACGCGCTGCATCCAGTTCATTAAGCTGGATATAGTTCATTGCCATAAACGCATGTAATAACAGTTGCTCATAGTGATCCCCTTCATAACCACGTAATGTTTCATTGATGGTTACGGCAGCCAGGTTTTCCGAGACACTAATCCCATATAATGCATTAATTTCTTTTTTTGCGATTTCAAATATTTTATTACTGGCAGCGTATTTTCCATTAATTCGCCTGAGCATACCTTTATCCAGAGCGTAGATAACTTTTTCCTGTTTCGGGTCGGCTTTTTCGGCAACAGCCAGTGCCTGTTCAGGTCGGCCCTGCAATAGTCCCCTACGCATATCCAGTTCATGAGGGCCATAGCTGGCACAGGCCTGTAACAATACTGGCAGGCAGACAAACATAAAACGGCGTAACCGCATCTACAATACCGCCATTACGTCATAAGCGGTATCAACACCGGTCATTTTTTTGTTTCACCGCTAATAAAAATCCAGAAATAGTAAAGATCGTCTGTGGTTACAGACGAAACCGGCTTTTTTCGATTGTTTTTTTAATTTTTTTCTGGCCAATCCAGACTTTACGGTTAGTGGTTAAATCAATCAGGGTTAGATCTACCTGATAAAATCGCGACTGCTCATTGCCACTGGTATCAACAATGCTGTTGATCGTTCCCTTCAGCATAAAATCAGCACCGGTCTCCTCTCCCATTGGTTTGCGAGTTGCCTCACTGGCATTTAAATCCTGGTCTTTACGTTCAGTTCGTACCTCTTTACGTTCCGTGTTGGACGCAACAAAATCCACATCACCAGAATTAATCAGCGCACGCTCCATATCGGAGATGAATGTTCGTGTATTAATATGTTCATAGCTTAAATTTCTAATACTACCGACGATTACAGTCGGTGGCCTGTTATGGGCACGTTTAAAATTATTCAGCCAGTTCCGAGACAGAGCATCCTTTATCATTTCTTCTGCAACCAGACGTGAGTCGGTATCATTCCAGTTGCCACTTAAATCGGTTACCTTATCTGGATTGATACGGGTCACCTCATTGCCACAGGCAGTGATACCGGTAATGATTACTATCCCCAGACTGATTGCGAGACAGCTCTGAACCAGTTTTTCTGTGATCGTACGTGTAAAAATTTGCTGCATGGAATAATTTCCTCTGTATTGGTGTTTTTTACAAGTCGCTTTATATCACTATGCGCCTTGAAAATCTCGGAAAATGGCAAATTTTATATAAAAAACACTTACTCATAATACTTTTCGCTACCTGTTGCAGGTTTCTTCCGGCAAAAAATAAACCTTAAGAGATTTAAGTAACATACTTGCACCCGGCTACAACAGCAGGTATCTTCTCATCATGAAATTAATTGATACCCTGTTACACGGCCGCTACATTGTGCCGGTTGATGAACTGGTCGAGCAGATGGTGCTGGAAGACTACACAATTGTCATTAATGATACGCTGATCATTGATCTGTTACCAACGGCAGAGGTGCATAAGCATTATCAGGCACGGGCAGAAAAACATTATAATGAGCAGGTATTAATGCCGGGTCTGATTAACAGCCATACTCACGCCGCCATGAACCTGTTTCGCGGTCTGGCTGATGATCTGCATTTAATGGACTGGTTACAAAATCACATCTGGCCGGCGGAAGCCAGCTTTGTCAATGATGCTTTTGTGCAACACGGAGTGGAACTTGCCGTTGCGGAAATGCTGCGTGGTGGTACCACCTGTTTCAATGATATGTATTTTTATCCAGATATTACTGCCAGGGTAGCCGCAGAAGCCGGTATCCGCGCCTGTGTAGGACTAATTATTATTGATTTCCCTACCGTCTGGGCGAACAGTGCAGAAGAATATCTGGACAAGGGACTGGCCGTACGTGACAATTTTAAGGGACATGAATTAATAACGACAGCCTTTGCCCCTCACGCTCCTTATACGGTATCGGATGGCTCACTACAGAAAATTGCCATGCTGGCAAATGAGCTTGACCTTGGTATACATATGCATGTGCATGAAACCGCAGATGAAATCGAGCAGGCAATACAGGCCGATGGAAAAAGGCCATTACAACGTCTGGATGAATTGCATTTGCTTTCTCCTGCGCTACAGGCCGTACATATGACACAATTAACAGCAGATGAAATACGACATGTTGCTGAAACTGGCACTACAGTCATTCATTGCCCGGAATCAAATATGAAACTGGCCAGTGGCATCTGTCCGGTTAATGCATTACAGCAAGCCGGGGTGAACGTTGCGCTGGGTACAGACAGTGCCTCAAGCAATAATGATCTGGATATGTTTATGGAAATGCGTAGTGCTGCCCTGCTGGCGAAAATAACCACCCGTGATGCAACGGTATTACCCGCTTATGAAGCACTAAAAATGGCAACGATCAATGGTGCACGCGCACTGGGAATTGAGCAGCTTACCGGTTCTATCTGTCGGGGTAAATCGGCTGATATTATTGCCGTAAATTTCGATACAATAGAAGCGACACCCATGTATGATCCAGTTTCTCACCTGGTTTACTGTTGTTCCCGCGATCAGGTAACGGATGTCTGGGTCGCTGGCAGGCAGCGGCTGAAGAATCGTCAGCTTACCTCTATGGATGAAGTGGCTATCCGGCATAAGGCTAATGAAATTGCCCGGAATATTCGGTGTAGAGACGTACAATAACAAATTTATTAATATTAAAATCAATTAATTACAATTATATACTAATGCATATTATGAAATCTGAAACAGATAATATTGACCCTTCGGAAATTAAAAAGTTTGACCAGCTTGCCTCACACTGGTGGGATAAGGAAGGAGAATTTAAACCTCTGCATGAAATGAATCCGATTCGTTTGAGTTTTATTCAGGAAGGCAGCCCGCTGTCAGGAAAAACCGTACTGGATATTGGCTGTGGCGGCGGAATTCTGGCCGAAAGCATGACAAAAAGCGGTGCCAGTGTATGTGCAATTGACATGGGCAAGGCCCCCCTTTCTGTTGCCCGACTACACGCAAAGGAAGAAGATCTTGAGATTGACTACCGCCAAACCACAGCCGAAGAACTCGCCAGTGAGCAACCTGCCGCTTTTGATGTAGTCACCTGTATGGAAATGCTTGAACATGTTCCCGACCCAACTTCAGTTATCCATGCCTGTAGTACATTATGTAAACCCGGCGGGTCTATTTATTTTTCCACTATTAACCGTAATCCAAAAGCCTATGCACTGGCTATTATCGGGGCAGAATATGTGATGAAAATGTTACCTAAAGGTACCCATGATTACCGTAAGTTTATTAAACCATCAGAGCTGGACGAATGGGCCCTACAGAGTGAACTGGAGCTAATTAATATTGCCGGGGTAGGCTACAATCCCGTTACCCGGCTGTTCCTGCGTTCTCATAATGTCGATGTCAATTATATGGTTCACTATAAACGCCCGCCAGCACCCGCTGAATAAATCCTGTTTCATCCGTTTCAGTAATAACTTTATCCTGACACTAGCGTTAGACACATTCATGACGACAATTAAAGTAGTCTTATTCGACCTTGATGGAACTCTGGTTGATACCGCGCCGGATATGGCAGCCGCACTGATAAAATTGTGCCACGAAGAAAATCAGCCGGTGATCGATTACACCACCATACGACCCCATGTTTCCGATGGCAGTATTGCCCTGATAAAACTGGCTTTTGGTAATGACATACCCGAGGCCAGAATCGAACAGTTAAAAACCCGCTACTTACAGATCTATAATGATAATCTTGCTGTCGACTCAGCATTGTTCGATGGCATGCCTGCACTGCTGGACTCACTGGATAAAAAGCAGATTAAATGGGGGGTGGTTACCAATAAACCCGGCTGGTTAACGCTACCACTGATGCGCGCACTAAAGCTGGAAGAGCGTGCTGGCTGTATTGTCAGTGCCGATTCAACAAAAAATCGTAAGCCACATCCTGAGCCGATGTATTACGCCTGCCAGTTATTGGCTACGCTACCGGAGAAATGTTTATACATTGGCGATGCCAGAAGAGATATCGAAGCCGGACGCAATGCCGGTATGCATACCATGGTAGCACTTTATGGCTATATTCATGATACTGAGAACCCGGATAGCTGGCAGGCCGACAGTAGCATTCATTCTCCTGCAGAAATTCTGTTACATCTTTAATTCCTGCTGAGATATTTCATGTTACGATTCATAAAAACGCTGTCTTCCCTGTTATTAATTATAAGTACCATCGGTTTTCCACAAACTGTTCTGGCTAACCCGGCTATTTCTGTAGCTGTACGTCATACTCCCTTCAATTTAACCAATAGCGGCCTGGGCTTTATGGCTGTTGCCATATTTATTTTTGCCTATCTGCTCGTAATGAGTGAAGAGTTTACTCATCTGCGAAAATCTAAACCGGTTATTCTGGCTGCCGGTATTATCTGGGGCAGTATCGGCTGGTATTACACCCAGCATGGACTACCGAAGCTAGCTGAAAATGCAGTACGCCATAATCTACTGGAATATGCAGAATTAATGCTGTTTCTACTGGTCGCAATGACCTATGTGAATGCAATGGAAGAGCGCAAAGTTTTTGATGCATTGCGTTCCTGGCTGGTCACCAGGGGCTTTGGATTTCGTAGCCTGTTCTGGTTAACGGGTGGATTGGCTTTTTTCATATCGCCACTAGCCGATAACATGACCACTGCCCTGCTAATGTGTGCAGTGGTGCTTGCAGTAGGGGGAGATAATAAACGCTTTGTTACCCTTTCCTGTATTAATATCGTGGTGGCGGCTAATGCCGGCGGTGCCTATTCACCCTTTGGTGATATCACCACTCTTATGGTATGGCAAAAAAATAAACTGGAATTCTGGCAATTTTTTGTGCTGTTTATCCCTGCCCTGGTTAATTTCATGATACCGGCGATCATTATGCATTTTGCGGTACCCAATGAAAAACCGGTTGCCCAGGATAAGGCCATTGTTATGCGCCGTGGCGCTAAACGGATAATATTTCTATTTCTGTGTACTATCTGCACAGCCGTAGGTTTTCATAATTTTCTTGGCCTGCCACCAGTGATCGGCATGCTAACAGGTCTGAGTTATTTACAATTTCTTGGCTACTACCTGAAAAAAACGCATTCAAAGTGTATCGCACTTGCCCAGGCAAATGAAATAGAAACAGGGCATCTTTCAAATGCTGTCCCGTTTGATATATTCAGTCGTATCGCACTGGCTGAATGGGACACCCTGTTTTTCTTTTACGGGGTAGTTCTATGCGTTGGTGGTCTTGGCTTTCTGGGGTATTTATCACTGGTTTCACAGTTACTATACTCACAGGGAGCTGCAACGCATGCCAATATTACTATAGGTCTGTTATCGTCAGTGATCGATAATATTCCGGTTATGTTTGCTGTTTTATCCATGAACCCGGATATGTCTACTGGTCAATGGATGCTGGTAACTCTCACCGCCGGGGTGGGGGGGTCACTGCTTTCAATCGGTTCGGCCGCCGGGGTAGCTTTAATGGGGCAGGCAAAAGGTCAATATACCTTTTTTGGTCATCTAAAGTGGACGCCTGTCGTTGCTCTCGGCTATGCGGGAAGCATAGCTGTACATATGTGGATCAATGCCGGTTATTTTTAAACAGCAGATAACGCTGATAGTCTTTGGGACGGTCAATGTCCCAGCAGCTTTCAGTTTCGTAACAGATCAGGCCAGACTGACTAATTCTGTCGCGTGTTTGCTGCATGACCTTTTCTGTTCCCCAGGTAATTCCGCTAAATAACGCAGGGTAACTATTATCTACACCGATCAGTACATAACCACCATCCTCGGCAGGGGTGATAACCACATTAGCGTTATCATGAAGTTTCATTAACGCATTATCTATAATTTTTATATCTAACGATGGAGCATCGGTACCGATAACAATAACCTTTGATTTCTTTTTCAGCGCCCGGACTATGCCGGACAACATTTTTTCTCCGATATTTTCACCCTGTTGCAGGTGTAGCAAAATAGAATATAAGACATGGCACTCAGTAAAACAGGCATGGCTAATATCGGGCGTGCACATGACTACCACTTCACAGAGTCTGGCCTGGTTGAGTGCTTTTAAGCGCTGATGAATTAAATCATATTGTAATTGTGTAGCGGTTTCTATCCCCAATTCAGGAATGAGACGGGTATTAACTTTACCTGCTATGGGAGCCCTGGCAAAAAGCAAAATAACGCTATCGGGGTAACGCATTATTTGTACATTTTTACCAGTAGTGAGGGTGAAATACCAATACGATACAACAACCGGAGTTTCCACATCAACAGAACAGTTTTCACTACGCCATATTGTTCCCAGCGTCGGCTGGACGTCTGTACCCGTGCCGACAGACAAACCGGTGATGCCTGTTTGCGCAGGATACGGCATAGCGCAATATCTTCCATTAATTCAATTTCAGGGTATCCTCCCAGTTGATGAAACAGAGTCGTATCAATAAAAATAGCCTGATCGCCTGTCGCAATAGCGGTTAAACGTGAGCGTAGATTCATCATGCTTTCGATTATCTGGTATATCCATCGTCTGTTGGATATCTGCACATCAAATCGCCCCCAGAATAGTGCGGGAGACAGACAATACTGACGGGCGTTATCAATATCTCTAATCGCCGACCCAGGTAATCGAGTATCGGCATGTAAAAATAACAGCACATTACCACGGGCAACTGCGGCACCAGCATTCATCTGTAAGGCTCTCCCCTGTTTCGCCACCAGGGTCTGATCGGCACAGGTCTGCGCAATGGATAATGACTGATCACAACTACCACCATCAACAACAATCAGTTCCCCACCCTGCCGACGCAATGGCTGCAGGGATTGCAGCAGAGCTTCAAGCTGACAGGCTTCATTTAAAACAGGGATAATAACGGATAAACGCATGGCTGATCAAAAACCTGATCGAATCAAACTCTGATGAAGTTATATTGAGGGGTTGACCAAAGCACCGCCACAACTACTTCCCTGCCCTGCGGTACATCCATAACAGTGATCCATAATACTGATTTCTCTGCCATAAAAATTCATCTGCAGCAGATCATCCAGATGCTTTTTACCACTTGCCAGTCCGGCAGGCAGGGTCAGCATCTGATTAAAGTCACAATCATAGGCAAAGCCCTGCCAGTCCACACTTAAAGTGGAACGACACATAACGGAATCAAGGTTATCAGCACGATAGGACTGTTTGAGTTGTTGCATATATTCAGCAAATTTCCCTTTCGATAACAACATACTGCCAAAACGTTTGATGGGCATGTTTGCCATTGTAAACAGTTGATTGAAAGTAATACCATAACGCTGATTCAGCATCTGTTTATAGGTATGTTCAAGTTCATCCTGTGCGGGTGGCAGGTTGATACCCTGTGGGTTATAAACCAGATTCAGTGGCAGGTTTTTATCGCTACCATACCCCTGCTGATTTAAATATTTCAATCCCTGAATACTTTTTTCAAACACGCCTTTACCGCGTTGTGCATCGACATTTTCCTGTAGGTAACAGGGTAATGAGGCGGTAACTTCCACCTGGTGTGAAGCCAGAAAAGCGGCCAGATCCTCATTTCCAGGTTCAGTCAGAATCGTTAAATTACATCGGTCGATAACATGTACTCCAGATTTTCTGGCCTGTCTGATTAGAAATTGAAAATGCGGGTTCATTTCCGGCGCACCACCAGTTAAATCCAGTGTATGTATATTGTGTTTATGGAGGAAAGACAAAACGGAATCAATCGTTTCCCCATTCATTATTTCCTTACGGCGCGGGCCTGCATCAACATGGCAATGTATGCACTGCTGATTACATAAATACCCCATATTGACCTGTAAGGTATCCAGAGCGCCTCGTTTAATAGGTGGGAAATCGGTGTCACGCAAATAATTGAGAGTATCTTTCATGATAAACAGACCAGCGATAAGGAATTATTCTGACCACTAAGGGATGGGTCTCGGTGCAATC
>CAYXNL010000021.1:0-4528 GCA_964466455.1 uncultured Thiotrichaceae bacterium | reverse complement strand
CTCTGTAGTAAAACCTCTGTAGTAAAACCTCTGTAGTAAAACGCGACTACAGTACCCTGCCCATTAGACCAAATGATTTAACAAAAGCTTCCGCAAGGCCGGGATCTCTTACCATCGTGGCATAATCCCCTTTGGCGAAACGTAATTTACGTGAGGTGTATGCAATACCTAATTTCATTAGCCCCGGTGGTTTAACGATAAGCGCCAGCCAGTTATCCAGGGTTGCACGAATGTCCCATTCAGCATCTTCAGCGGAAAGAGAGTTTACTGCAACTACTTTACCCATCTGTATTTTCATAATAAAGGCCGGTTCTGCTGTATCGGGAAAACCAAACGCAACGACGGAATTAAAACCTGCACGGTCCAGTGTTGAAGTAATCATCTCATCTGCATTCCATGTCTTCATATATGCCTCTGCCCATTCACTAGAAAATAATTCAGCCATGTTAAGTAAACCCTGTTGCCCATTTATGCAAAAATAATTCTTTTAATCTTCCATGAAAAATCAATTTTTGTCAAAAAATTCAGTTAGTTCCACAATAAAAAACAATAAATATTATCGTATGCAGTAGATATTTTACAGAACAATAAGAAATTAATATAGTATATTCAAGTAATTGCATTAATTAAATAGTTATTTAAACACTTTAACGGTTAAATAAAAGAAACAAATGGGTTAAATCAGTTCTAATTAGAGTTTCAAATTATAGTTACGGTGCAATGTTATAAACGAATTAAGGGCACTTCTATTAATTGATTACGGCCCTACGGGGCTATTTTCTGTATAAACTTGATATAATTTTACTTGACTGGCATGATAATTCGCTACTATCATCGCAGCTTTTATGTCTCAATTTTTATGGCGAAACATCGCCAACTATACACCTAAGGATACCTTCAAATGGTTAGTGAAAAGTACGAAAAGTTGCTGCAAAAAGCAATTGAAAAAGTTAACGAATTCAAACAGGAAACCGGCCCTGCTTTGCATAAAGCCATTGACTTGATTAGTAACGAACTCGCTGATGCTGAAGAGTTGTCAATTGATGAAGCACGACTTCTTGCCCGTAGTTTAAAAAGAGATCTGCTGGCTGCGGCTAATCATATGAAGGAGAACAAAAATGAATTAAAAAGCTGGCTGGATTTTGATATTTCGCTGATTGAAACCACGCTGTTAAACGCATTCCTTGAAGCTGCCGACAAAACCACCGTAGAGTTAAACCAGCTACAGGAAGAAGCCATGTCATCGGAATATAGAACAGGTGAAATTATTGGCCCGGCTACATTACAATGTGACCACTGTGGTGAACGGATACATTTTCATCAACCAGGCCATATTCCCCCGTGTCCAAAATGTAACCAGACACATTTTCATCGGTACATTCCTGCTGACACTGCAACCACTGAATAGAAGCTCGACAAATACTGTTTATCAGCCCGATATCGGCATGGCCGGTTAAAAATGGATAGCTAATGTTAGCGTATCCTCCGGCTGCCGGTTGAGGCTTATAACCAGCGCTGAAGCACGGTTTCCAGTTCATCAATTTTTACCGGCTTACCAATATAATCATTCATACCGGCATCAAGACAACCCTGTCTATCCCCTTCCATGACATTAGCCGTCATGGCAATAACCGGTAATACGCCACCATTTAATGCCTGAATATTTTTTTGCCGGATCACACGGGTAGCCTCAAAACCATCCATTTCCGGCATCTGGCAATCCATTAAGACCAGGTCAAAAGAATTATTATCAAGCGCAGTTAAGGCCTCCAGCCCATTATTAACCAGGGTGGCTGAAACCCCGGTTTTTTCCAGCATTTTACAGGCAACCATCTGATTTACCGGATTATCTTCTACCAGTAGAATGCTCCCTGTAAGGCTACATGCTGCTTTTGTTGCATGATAATTATTAGATTTTTTTAGTTTGAGACGGGACACCTCAAAAGGAATAATAAACCAGAATGTCGACCCCTTCTCTTCCTTGCTTTTCAATCCCAGCTCGCCCCCCATCATATCGACAAGCTGGCTGACAATGGCCAGGCCCAGCCCGGTACCACCATATTTACGGGTAGTTGAACCATCTGCCTGAGTGAATGCTTTAAACAGGCCGGACTGGGCATGTTCAGGGATGCCGATGCCCGTATCGGTAACGGCTATTTTAATATCCATGCAGCCTTCACCGGCACTAAGCGTTGTCACAACAATGTCCACGCTTCCGTGCTGGGTGAATTTCAGTGCATTGGAAATAAGATTAAGCAGGATTTGACGCAGTCGTGTAGGATCACCACGTAATGTTACGGGTAATTTTTCATCAATGTGACTACAAAGCGTAACACCCTGCTGCTCCGCTTTTAAGGAATACAGAACGACCAGATCATGAATAATCTCCCCTAGATCAAAAGGGATAATTTCAAAACTCAGTTTACCGGCTTCTATTTTGGATAGATCAAGAATGTCGTTCAGGATCGACAGCAATGCTTCCGCTGATTTATTTGCCGTCTGCACATATTCAAGCTGTTCTGGTGTCAGTCTACTGGCTTCAAGTAATTGCAAAGTGCCCATAACGCCATTCATTGGTGTACGTATTTCATGGCTCATGTTAGCCAGAAATTCACCTTTAGCCTGGCTCATTTTTTCTGCATTTTCCTTTGCCTGCTGCAATTCAATTTCTATCTGTTTACTATGCCAGATTTCTTCTTTAAGATCGCTATTAAGGGTTTCCAGACTCTTACCTGCTTCCGTCAATTCACTGATTAACACTTCATTCTGGTACGACAGTCGCAGCTCGGCGTAAGAAAGCCTGTTCATTCGGTATGCTGCCATAATCATAACGCCAAGGAAAAAACCGGTCATTGCCGACAGCGCATAATAAATATCTCCCCCCACATAAAACAGGCGGATCATCAAGGGTAATAACACCAGCCCAACGTATCCGTAATATACCCAGGCAACCGAGGCATAGGTAACACCGCTGGCTGATACCCCTATCAGTATAAAGGCCAGTACAACCTGATAAATTTCGTTGTAGGGAAACATCAGGGTTGAGGTAATGCCCCATCCTGCTCCAGTTAACAATACTGAAATCAGATACCAGCGTCTGATAATATTACTGTCCAGGTGGAATCTGGTTTTTTCCTGTTGATAAATTTTGTAGTAATGAACTACCGCCCGATACAGAAATAACAGGGTCATCATCCCCAGCCACACACTTAATACAATACGCGGCAGACTCTCCCAGAGTAACCCTGCCCAGATTAGTGTCATGACAATACCGGCAACATTACTGAAACCAGCAGCTTCAATTAATCGTGTGATCTGCGTTTGCTGAATACGTTTATCTAATACATCCTGCTTAATATCGGGTATAACCGATGCGGAAAGAACAATCTCTGGTGATTTTGCAGTCATATAATGTAGTGGTTCATAATTTTATAAAACACAGGATATAAAAATAGCCCACTATAGATTTAATTACCAGTCTCTTACGTATTTGTTCGTACCCAGCGAATAATATCAGCTGCCTGCATGGCACCAGACTGACGGGCAATTTCTCGTCCATTTTTAAAAATAACCATGGTTGGAATACTTCTGATATTCATCTGCGCACCAATAGCCTGTTCAGTCTCGGTATCTAATTTTGCCAGACGTACCCCAGGTTCCAGCTCGGCACTAGCCTGTGTAAATGCTGGTGCCATCATTTTACAGGGTCCACACCACGGTGCCCAGAAATCCACCACCACCGGAATATCATTACGATTAATCTGCTGCTGGAAATTAGCTGAATTAAGCTTTACTGGCTGCTGCTGAAACAGCAGCTGATGACATTTTCCGCATTGCGGCGCAGCGGTCAGTTTCTCGGCAGGAATGCGGTTAACCGCACTACAGGATGGACAGACAACATGTTTCGCTTCACTCATTAGCTTTTACCTTCAAATTAGTTATTCTGATAAAGCGTTAATGGGGGCAAGGTAACAGGATTTAAATCTCTTAGGGTTTATTCCCCACAGCTTGCTGCAATGCGGTACTGAGTAAAGCTATAAAAAGAAAAAACGGGGTTTATTTGGCCATAAACAGATAAACGACAAAGAATGAAGGGGCTGATTTCACACAAAAACCGTGTATCGTGCCGTATATAATGAAATTATAGAGAATAAAAAACCATTGGATTATCAATAGGCTATCTATTTTAAATGGCGGAAGAGGAGGGATTCGAACCCTCGATGGGCGTAAACCCATGCCAGTTTTCAAGACTGGTGCTTTCAACCGCTCAGCCACCCTTCCGGTTTCGTTTGATTTGAGCACAGATTAGCATACGCAACTCAAGGCGCGTATATTACGTGAAACTGTCAGGTTTTCAATCTCCTGTCCGATTTTTTATAACTATTTATAACTGGATTATTTTACAACTGGATTATTTTATAGCTGGTTTGTCAGTTAACCATACACTTAATGATCGATTTCATGACATTACATTATTGCCATTAATAAATTATAAGCAATTGATTTTGCTTGCGCATCAAGTTATAAT
>CAYXNL010000020.1:19848-33921 GCA_964466455.1 uncultured Thiotrichaceae bacterium | reverse complement strand
CAACGGCCTCAGCGGTAGCAACGGATGTGGCTGCGGCAATTAATGCTGTTTCAGGCCAAACCGGCGTTTCTGCCACAGTTGGAACGGCCAATACATTAACGTTAACCTCTGCACATAAAATTACTGTCGTACTCGGTACCGGTACAACGGGTACGGCTGCTACGGCGGCTAATACGGGTCTGAGTGGGGCTGTGACTGTGGCCGGTGGTGTTGCTACCACAGTTACCACCGGTTTTGATGCGCTGGATATCAGTAGTGCAGGCGGGGCTTCAACGGCCATCAGGCTAATGGATTCGGCCATTAATGCGGTGAATACATCGCGTGCTGATCTGGGCGCGGTACAGAACCGGTTTAGTAGTGTGGTATCAAACCTGTCGATTAACTCAGAAAATATCAGTGCTGCACGGGGTCGGATTCGTGATGCTGACTTTGCCAAGGAAACGGCTTCTCTGGCACGTAACCAGATTCTGCAGCAGGCAGGTATCGCTATGTTAGCCCAGGCTAATTCAATACCTAAAAATGTATTGAGTTTATTACGGTAGTTAAAGGGGCGCTGGTTAAGTCTGGTCACAGGATACAGGCTCACGACTTAAGCAGAAATTCCTGGCATTAAAGATGAGCCCATTGCATGGGCTCATCTTTTTCTTGTTTTTCAGTAAGTTACTGCTTATTTGGAAGTAGCGTCACATCTATAATGCGGTGAAAATACCTGAAAATAATTTTTATTACATTGCTATTTATACTCTTGGGGAGATGAATGTACCCAGAGGTTAAAGTTTTTTCTGTAATGGCCGTTAATATTATCAGTAGCAGCAGATTAACCTGTTGGTTGTACAAAATGCTGCAAGTTTATTATTTAACATCGGGAAGAAAATATAATGCCAATTGCACCGCCAATTACATCGTCTGGTCTGGGTTCCGGTATTAATATTAAGGGCCTGGTTACCAAGCTGGTTGCAGCAGAGGCTGACCCGGTTAATGCTCTTCTTAATAAAAAAGAAACCAAACTCAGTTCACAATTATCAGCGATAGGAACACTAAAAAGTGCCCTGTCAACATTTCAGAGCAGCGTTACAAATTTAAGTAATGCCTCTACCTTTCAGGCATTTACTGCAACATCCAGTAATACCAGTGTTTTTACTGCAACCGCAAGTACCCAGGCCGTTGCTGGCAAGTATAATATAGAAGTTGTACAACTGGCACAGGCGGAAAAACTACGTTCTGGCAATTTTACTGCTGCTACCGATATAGTCGGTACAGGAACCATAACTATCGCCCAGGGTACGGGTAGTTTTCAACTGACTATTGATAGTACAAATAATACTCTGCAAGGTGTTCGCGACGCAATTAACGCCGCCCCGAATAATACGGGTGTAACCGCCTCTTTAATTAATGTGAATTCAGGTACACAACTGGTACTAACTTCAACAAAGGTGGGTGCAGCAAATGCAATTAATGTTACTGCAGTGGATAACAATACTGCTGATGCTTATGATTTAACCCGGCTGGATGCTGCTAATCTGGTAACGTTACAGGCGGCAACGGATGCCAAAATTAACATTGATTCGCAGGCAGTAACACGCAGCAGTAACAGTTTTTCCGATGTAATTTCAGGCGTAACTTTTAATCTGGCCAGTGCCCAGCCAGGTACAACTGAAACGTTAACTGTAGCCGCAGATACGCAGTCAATTAAAAGTGATATTCAGAGTTTTGTTACCAACTACAATACACTATCAGGCGTAATGAAGGGGCTGTCACATTACGATCCAACAACGAAAGTAGCCGCTGCATTAAATGGTGATTTCCTGATTCGTGGGTTACAGGGTAGTGTAGAGCAGGCACTGACAACCAGTATCAGTGGCGGTGCATTATCAAATTTATCCCAGCTCGGTATTACGCTGGATGCTACTGGCAGTCTGAGCATTAATAGTAGCGTACTGGATAGTAAACTGAATAATAATTTATCCGATGTGAAGCAGTTTTTTTCCTCCGCTAACGGGATGGCAAATACCTTTACAAATTCTCTATCCGGGTATGTTGCCACCGATGGGATTCTTGATCTACGCAGCGGTAGTCTGCAAAATCAGATTAAGTCTATTGGTGGTGAGCGTGCTGATTTAACGCGTCGTATGGATATGTTACGCGCACGGTTGAATGCACAATTTATTGCAATGGATACAATGGTGGCACAACTAAGATCTACAGGTGCTTTTTTAACCCAGCAGTTAGCCAGTTTACCAACGCCGGGTGGCTCAACAGCAACTGGAAAATAGCGGCTAAAGTATTTCTAATACAATGTCGATAGGATAATAGAGGTGGCGTATTTTCTATTGGCCAGAGAATAGCCATAATTTTACAGATTGAAATAAAAGTGACGCAGTGTTGTTTTATATTTAAGATAAAGTAGCCAGGCTAACGGGTAGGTAACATTATGATAATGCAACCGATGAATGAAACGGGCAAAAAGAGTTTTGTGAAAAACTCTGGTGTTGAAAAAAGTTTACCTGTTAAGGCTGTATCAGCAAAGCAGAATACGGGCGAGTCAGGCAATAATTCAGCAGCAAAAAAGCCGGTCTCAGCGCAGGGCAAGTTGCCCAATCAGATACCGGATACTGGAAAGTTAAAAAAAATAGTACAGGGAATTAATAAAAATATTCAGGTAATAGAACGTGAGCTTCGTTTTAGTGTGGATAAGACGAGTGGAAAGGTAATAGTTAAGGTTATAGATTTGTCTACAAAAAAAGTGGTTAGACAGATACCCAGTGAAGAAGCACTAAATGTTGCAAAGATGCTGAGTGAGGGTGAGGACCTGAAGCTGTTCAGCAGTTATACCTGAACGGTATTTATTTTAACCTATGTGTGGTTGTATTGTGTAAGCATCTATACAGCTAGTGATTCATATAATAGATAAGTTCGATTATCAATATTATTTTAAACATGCTAATAGAGCAAGGGCAGGAGAAATAAAATGGGTTATCAATCGATGAGTAAAGTCGGTCATTACAATCAGGTTAATTGTGAGGGCGGAGTGACTGATGCCGATCCGCATCGATTGGTGCAAATGTTGCTGGAAGGGGCTTTGGGAAAAATCGCGGCAGTAAAAGGGCTAATGCGGCGCAAAAATTATGCTAAAAAGGGAGAGCTTATCAGTCAGGTTATATCGATTATTATTGGCCTGCGTTGCAGTTTAAATAAAGAGGCTGGGGGGAAAGTGGCTGCAAATCTTGATAATCTATATGACTATATTGAACGTCAGTTGTTACAGGCTAATATGAAAAATGATACGAATATCCTTGATGAAGTATCTGTTTTACTAAAAGAAATAAAGTCCGGTTGGGATGCTATACCAGTCGGTATTCGGCAGGTTGGTACGGAAAATCCAGCTACCATAAACTATGGATAATGGTGGAAACCGGAATATTAAGAGCCATGAATTTTTGATATAAACCATATCGGTGTTCTATAATCGTGAGTACAACAACGAAAAATGAGTTGACTGTTTTGACCGAATTGTCACAATTAATAGAGCTTAACATCCGTATGTTAAAAGATGCGGAAGCAGGAAACTGGGAAAGGGTAAAGGAAACCGAGAACCTTCGTGAAAAAATGATTGGTTCCTTTTATAAAAATGCAGAAAAACACTACAATAAAGATGTCATCTCCAGTGCAACCCATGAATTGTTATCGGTGAATGAAAAGTTAAAACAGTTGGCTATTCGTGCAAGGGAAGAAACCAGAAGTCAGCTCAACGGATTAAGCAAAGGTAAAGCGGCAATTGATGCCTATAATAAAAATACGCGTTAAAATTGGACGGGTATTTTATTGCGATTTATCATATTTGTACCCGGTACAAATTATTCTTCACCAACCCTGATTTCTATCCTGACCTCATTATCTGACTGGGATGTTTTCAGCATCTGATGGCCGCTTATCCGGCACCAGGCAGGGATATCATTGAGTGCGCCGGGGTCGGTGCTGATCACTTCCAGCGTATCACCTGCTTTTAGTTCATTAACTTTATTCTGGGTTTTTATGACCGGCATCGGACATAAAAGATTCCGGGCATCGAGTGTGTGGTGGCTCATTAAATATACCATTCCGGTTTAATTTCATTGACAGGCATAGGTGAGACATCAAACGTTTTTTCCTCACCATTTTTTAATGTTACCTGTACCGTTACCTGCTGTGCTTCACGACCCTGACTAAAACGTGCCGCGATGCGGGCTGCCTGCCTGCTTTCCTCCATATTCATTACCCCATCAACCAGTGTTAACGGTCCATTATGGCTTTTAATTTCAATAGTTGAAAACTGCTTGCGGTAACCATTAAGAAAATTATTTTCACCATCTTCACGGCTGATAATAAGTTTATAGTGTGGCGCAGGGCGCAGATGGCGGCCAACTTTTAATAACATAATATCATCAAATTCATAGTCTTTTTTATTTCTTGCCTGCCACAGGTCAACCAGCTTGCGAGAATAATTTTCATCGGTGAGGAAACAGCAGCCACCGGCGGGTGAGGCGTAATCATAAAAACTGAATTTTTCTGCCAGTGCCATCTGTGGTTTGCGGTTACGCCCGCTAAAATTGAGCAGTTTTTCCCGGTCCACCCAGCCTTCACGTTCGGGCAGGGTAGGGGCAAGGTTTTTTGCACACAACGGTCGTAGCAGACGGTCATCGGCACCGGACTCACGCACTACCACCGGCAGCAAATCCTTGCGCTGCGACATGGGGCGCTGACCTACTACTTCACCCGTGATAATAAAATCAAAACAGTGTTCGTCCATCCATTGTTTTGCTTTACGCACCATAAAAATTTTACAGTCCAGACACGGGTTCATGTTGGCGCCATAGCCATGTTTGGGGTTGATTAATACCTCTTTGTATTCTTCGATAATATCAACAATATGTAATTTTATTCCCAGTTGTTCGGCGCTCCATAAAGCATTATTACGTTTGGGCTTTACCCGGTCTTTTTTGCGAATCGCATGGGTATGGCCTTCGACACAGAAGCCGGTATAAAAATTAATGCCTTCAACATGAATGCCCTGCTCAAGCATTAATTTTGCCGCCAGCAGGGAATCCAGGCCACCGGAAATTAGAGCAACCGCTTTCTTGTGTATGGACATAGGATAAACAGTACAGAGAATAATAAAAGGTAATTATAGCAGGTGTATAAAAGAGCAAAAAGAAAAGGGCAAAAAGCAGCGCGGCGGCTACTTTCTGCCCGGAGAGAAAATGAAAATTATATCTTTTTCCTGCGACCGAACCAGCCCAGAAAAATCAGACCGGAGCTAAATAGCAGGAGAGGTAGAGGCAGGGGTACGGGGGTTATTGCTCCAGCAAGTGCAAAATTTGAATATGCAGTGTGTGTGATACCACCGGAAGTATATGTTCCATTATAATTACTTCCGATATTAATGTTGATGGCTCCTATTTTTGCTCCATTGATACTATCTGGCAAATCAATGGCTGTGACTGAAACAAGATAACAGGTTAAAAAACGAGACAGGCATGAAGTAGTGACATTACTTGTAGAGACGCTGTACTCTTTACCATTGCTCCCCAGCATTTCAGTACCATTTGTGTCTAATACCTGCAGGTTAAAATTATAACCATTACTTATTGTGTAGATAGCCAGGTCATTACCAGAATGAGCCTGTATATTTGATGCTGTATTGAAACCAACATTAATCGTTGCGGAAGCGCTGTGACCATAAACGTAGGTACCGACATCACTGGTGATAGTGTTTTTAAAGGCTAGTGTCGAAGGATCTATATTTCCATATGGTGCGGATGATTCGTCAAACGTGCCAGTGGTACCTATAAATTTACTCGCCGCTGTAAATTTCACTGATGTCCCGCCAATGTTAATTATTGCTGCCTCCACCGGGGTTGATAATGAGGCAATTACAATGCTAAAGAAAAGAAATTTTTTTATATTTAATTTTCCCATATTTATTCTCACTTTGTAGGATGAACTACCTGCGTGGTGTTCCTGTGGCGATTGGTTCACCCGGTTTATAGGGTCTTGTATTTGGTGATGGTGGTGCTGTATTTACAGGTAGCTGAGTCACTGAGGGTTGTCTGCGTGGTGTTCCTGTGGCGATTGGTTCACCCGGTTTATAGGGTCTTGTATTTGGTGATGGTGGTGCTGTATTTACAGGTGGCGGAGTCACTACGGGCGGTATTTCAGCTGGTGCCAGTGCTGCAGTACTGTTGGTGGTCAGTGAGAATTGCGAATGCAGCGGTTTGATAATTTGTCCGGGTGAGTGGCTGACACCGCCAGCAGCAGGCTCAATATTCAACCCCCATGCTCCCCAGTCAAACACGCAATCCGCACTGTTGTTATGTCCCGACTGTGCCTTGCAATGGTGATTGCTGGTGGCAGCGAAGGTAACGGGGGCGAACAGAACCGCTGTCAGTATTAGCGTAGTAAAAATCAATACTGAGGGGGTCTGACCGTGCCGACCGGATAATCGGGGGTAAAGCTGCATTTTGATCATTTTATTTTTTTGTTACAATTTTTATGTAATTTAAAATTCAGATACAGGAATTAGAGTTCTAAATAGTTCTTGCAGTATCTGTGCCAAAATAAAAACAGACTATGTTTAACAATTAGTTACACGAGTCGTTATACTTCTCTCGCTTCATTTGTGTGCAAAAAAACAGTTTATTGCAAATTTCTCCACGTAACTGTAAAGGTTTGTGATACAAAACTCCATATACGTGTGTTGTCTATTTTACTGGTTCATGTCATTCAGGGCTGGCTGGTTCACTGGTATTTTATATCTAGCTTATCTTGTCTTTAACTATTGTATCTTGTTTTTCAATAAGTTGTATCGCGCTGTCGGATAGTTGGAAGCGGTTGCCGTTGTGTTTCTGGTAGCAAAATTACGATGAAATTCTTCTTTCGTATAAAAGTAAAAAATATCGACAGAAGTCGGAATGTATTACATAATGTAGTTCAGTTGGTTATTTTTTAATCAGTAAAAAGATAAACGCCTTCTTTTTATTTAAATGGGATGTCTGTTTTCTTTACACTATTTTTGGCAATATTTACTGGAAATATTTTGCAAAGTTAATGCCTACAGTCGTTGTCTTGTAGCTGAATGCGGTAATATTGGAATTATTCTGGGTGTATTCACCATGGATATTCATCGTCCAGTTCTTCATTATGCCCGCGGAAAAGTCCCGGTTATAACCTAGTGTATAGCGTCCTTCCAGTTCGTCGCGGACTCGGTTGGATCCGGATATTGTGTCAGGAGCCGCATAGTTATATTGCTGCAGGTGGATATTGAGACGAATATTCGATTTCTTTCCGGTAGCAATAAAACCGCCCAGATAGAGTTCATAGCTGTTATAACCGAACTGGTTATCGGTTGCCTTGCGGTCGCTGAGGCGAAAGCCCGTTTCCAGGCCATTATCAACCCCGCCTAATAGCGTGGTGTATGCGATACCACCCAGGGCAGTATGACCATCACGGCCATTGTCCGCGCTCTGGGTGAAATTATTGTCAGTATAGGATGCTTCCAGGGTAATGCTACGATAGTTTCCCAGTTCAAAAGTAAGTAACGGGTTTAGTGATGTGTAGGTTCCCAGTGTTGTCTTTCCAAAATAGATCTGATCGACCTGTATGGTGGCGCTACCGCTCCAGTGGCCTGCTACCACCAGTGCTGGGCCAGTACTCAGGCTAAGAACATTCAGATTATAATCACTATTACGGGTGAAGTTATCGCCGGTCCATGATGCCTGACTCTGCCATTGAAAAGAGGCGGCGGAGCCAGCGGCATTAACCGGTTTTTTGCGTGTGTAACGATGGGATGCGCTGAAAAAGGTATCAATACCAGGTGAAGTAATCTCAATATTATTGGCTATATTTGGTATGTCACGAAATGGTGCCAGATTGATATTGTCGTTATACAGTACCCCTGCTCTGGCATAATATGAAAACTGGTTACGGCTGGCCGGTTTTTGCTGGTCGCGTCGAATTTGCCCCAGATAGGCCAGAATGGAGAGTTTTACTTTTTCCGGGGTTTTCGGGTCGTTCAGTACCGTCTGTAGTTCGTGGAGCGCATCTTTGTAGCGACTGGCACGATAATAGCTAACGGCCAGTTCCAACCGTGCCCGGTTGAGTGAAGGACGTCGGCTAAGAAGGTATTCAAATGTCTGTATGGATGAAAAAATCTCACCGTTATTACGTTCTGTCATCGCACTTTCGAACAGTTTCTGTATCTGTTCATCATTCATGGTAGTGCTGGTTGTGGTGGCAGAGCTAT
Organism: uncultured Thiotrichaceae bacterium; assembly: GCA_964466455.1. GTDB lineage: Bacteria > Pseudomonadota > Gammaproteobacteria > SZUA-229 > SZUA-229 > S010-25. The sequence goes on along the minus strand of CAYXNL010000020.1, from coordinate 25,643 downwards.
TATTATCTGCATATGCACTTATACTAATAAATAAAGTAACGATGATCAGCGGGTAAAAAATTAACGTGAACTTTGGCTTCAGTGAATAAGTCATTGGTGTATTTATTGGTGTGTAAAAAATATATGGTTAAGTATTATAACAGTCAATGCGTAAAATCTTAAAACGACTTTTGCTGAGTATAACACTGTTGTCTGTTCTTGTTATCTGGGCGATGCCGGTAGGTGCTGAGGCGCTGTTCGGTTATCAGGAGTTTGAGAAATCCAGTATTGGGCTGTTTCCTCAATGGATAAGTGTGCTAAAGCGCCACGCCAGGAATATGGCAGAGGAAAGAGTGTGTGAGGCAAAACGCCTGAACCGCTGCGATCTGAGGCAATGGCTGGTTTTTCTTGATAGCATTCGCAAATTGCCACCCCTGGAGCAAATTAAGCGGGTTAATCACTACGCGAATAAAAAGACCTATGTGCTTGATAGTGAAAATTATGGTGTAGCAGATTATTGGGCTACGCCGAGAGAGTTTCTGTTAAATGGCGGCGACTGTGAGGATTATGCGATAATAAAAATGTTATCGCTGAAATGGCTGGGTTTTGATGTGAATCGTATGCGTATAGTGATTGTTCAGGATACTAACCTGAATACGGCACACGCTGTTATGTCAATTGAATGGGGTGGTGATATCCTTATCCTTGATAATCAGATTCCGGAAGTGCTTTCACATACAAAAATATACCATTATGTACCGATATACTCGATTAATGAAAAACACTGGTGGATGCATGTGCCAAATTATTCAGGTGGAAAAAAACATTGAAAATAAATAGAGCAGCACTTATTGCCAGCTCCCTGTTGCTGATATTTGTCAGTATCTGTGTGTTGCTGGTGTTTAAATATGTGGCATCGGAGAAACAACGTGATTTGCAAAACTGGCAGGATCGCCTTGGCGTTATTGCTGAATCACAGAAGCGCAGCATAGACAGTGATCTGCTGAAACAACTTGAGCTTTTTCAGACACTGGCGAGTAATCCACTGGTACAGATATATTTTTCAGAAATCGGACCACGAGATGCGGCTGATCTGACAGAAGTGCAATCGGGCCAGTTGCATCACCTGAAAAATTTATTGAATGCGACTGCGCGTTCTTCTGCTTTGCTTACTCCGGTGAAGCCGGTAAGTAATAATAAAGCGCAGGAAATCAATGATGGCCTGGCGCTGGTGAATAAAAACCGAATCCTGCTGGCCACCCGTTATTTTCCTGTAGACGATGCAAAAGTAGAGAAAATAGTTACCCAGGTATTACAGCAGAAAAAAAGTATTATCTCGGATATTTATAACGAACCTGACGGGCAGCCACGTTTTATGGTAGCTGTTCCGGTAAGAGCTGTTCAGGCGATGACGGCCAGTGATTTACGTGGCGTGATTGTAGCGGTAATTAATCCCGAGAAATCACTCTATAAAATAACTACCCGTCACTGGCTGACCACCTTTAGTGATGAAACAATATTAGCGGTAAAGCACGCTAATGTTGTGACCTATATCAGTCCACTGGAATCACCTTATGCGCTGTTTCATCAGCAGTCGGCGGATAATAGTAATCTGGCAACGGTCTACGCAGTGAACCATCCGGGCGGGTTTGCATTGAAGCGTGATTATAAAAATAAAAAAGTGCTGGTTACCTCCAGGCTGATTAACGATACTGACTGGATACTGGTGCAAAAAATAAATACCAGTGAGGCATTGCGGGAGTCGGTATCACACCAGCGCTTTATACTCATTATTTTATTACTGGCTATCTTTTTTATCACCGTCAGTTTTGTTGCTATCTGGCGTAATGCAACCAGTCTGCGGCTGCAAAAAATCACCGACCGGCTGGCGGCACGAACAGAATTGTTAAATGCCATTGGCGACAGTATTACCGATTATATTTTCCTGCTTGATTCAAACCAGAAGCTGGTGCTGGTTAATCAAGCGCTATGTCTGTTTATGGAGACGAGAACCGATGATGTAAAAGGTAAGGCGCTGAATCATCTATATGATACTGATACCGCGAAACGTCTGCTTGAAATCAGGCATCATAAGGATATAAAAAACAGGGAAATACGCCTGGAAATTAATGGCCGGCGGTATGATTATCATGTAACGGTTGTAGCACTGAGGTATAAAAAATATCAGCAATCACATTTGTATGTACTGCACGATATTACTGACCTGAAAGATACCCAGGGCAGGCATAATCGGATGATGGAGGCAATTATCCAGACTCTGGTTCGTTTAACGGATATTCATGATCCGTACTGTGCGCATCATTCGGAGCGTACGCGTGAAGTAGCCGTAGCCATTGCCGAGGTGATGAATTTACCCAAAGAAAAAATGAATGCATTATCCATGGCGGCACTGCTGGCAAATGTAGGTAAACTTTCGGTTCCGGCAGAAATATTAACCAGCGTGGAGACACTGACACCCGAAGCATCATCCATCTTGCATAAAAGTAACCAGTATTCGGTTGAAATATTACAGGGGCTGGAGTTTGAAGGACCGGTTGTTGAATTTGTTAAACAGAAAAATGAATACCTTGATGGTAGTGGTTATCCAGAGGGTCTCAGTGGTGAGTCAATTTATCAGGAATCACGTATTCTTGCCGTGGCAAATGCTTTTGTTGCCATGTCCAGCTCACGTGCCTATCGTCCGGGTAAAGCGATAAAAGAGGTGCTTGAATTATTATTTGAACAGGCAGATTCACATTACGACAGGCAGGTCGTTGCGGCGTTGTTGTACGCGGCAGAGAGTCGGCCTGCCTGGAAGGACTGGCAACAGGTTAAATAGTATCTGCGCTCGTCCCATGTTCCGGTTCCTTAGCGAATTTCTCTTGCAGGTGTTTTCGTCGATGCTGATACGGTGAGTGAGTCAATAAATTCTGCGGGTAGTTTTGCTTCACCTTCAGCGCTATATGCAATGGTATACAGCGGGCAGTGTAGATATTCACGCAAATCAGCGGCATTGTTCATATAGTTATCAATCATGGCTGTTTCGTTATTTGCTATGGTATTTAAAATAATGGCGGCCAGTTGAAGGCCTCGCATCTGTATTGCCTCGGCATGCAGCAAAGCCTGACTGAGCGCCCCAAGCTGGTTGTTAATAACCAGTAACACCGGTAGCTGCAGGGCAACGGCAAGGTCGGCGTTTAAACCATTTTCCGCTAATGGCGAATAAAAGCCACCGGCCCCTTCGACCAGTAAAAATCCCTTTTCACTGCCACTGAAACAGATAGCCGCAAGCTGTTCAGTGGTAAGGATTTTATTAGCAAGATGGGCGGCGCGCAGCGGTGAAACAGGTGGTTCGAAACGAAATGGGCAGACTTCTGACAGATCACCAACATATTGAGCGGCACGGTGAAGAACCAGTGCGTCCTGCGGAATCAGTTCCCCATTTTCTTTTATGCAACCCGATTCAATCGGTTTGCGCGGGATGACGGTAATATTCCTGTCTGCTAACTGGCGGGCAATGTTTGCGCCAACAGAGGTTTTGCCAACGCCAGTATTGGTACCGGTAATAAACAGACCCTGCATTGAAAGGTGGCTCCAGTTGGGTAATATTTTATTTTTTATAAAAGACAGGTACTGATTGCAGATTATTGATCAGTGTTTATTCTTCCAGCAAGCGTTTTTTTGCCTCATTATATTTTTCAGCCGTTTGCGTCACAATTTCATCCGGCAGCTCAGGACCGGGTGGCGTTTTATTCCAGTTCAGTGTTTCCAGATAATCACGCACGAACTGTTTATCAAAACTTTCAGGGCTGCTACCGGGCTGGTAGGTTTTTACCGGCCAGAAGCGTGATGAGTCCGGTGTTAAAACCTCATCAATCAGTGTCAGTTGGTTATTATCATCGAGACCAAATTCAAATTTGGTATCGGCAATGATAATGCCTCGATCCAATGCGTAGTCAGCGGCTTCCCGGTACAGGCGCAGGCTGGTTTGCCTTACCTGTTCGGCAATTTCTTCACCGAGCAATGCCTGGGTTTGCGTATAGTCAATATTTTCATCATGCGTTCCGGCGGCGGCTTTGGTTGACGGGGTAAAGATGGCTTCAGGTAATTTATCAGCCATTTTCAGACCGACAGGCAGGGTAATGCCGCAGATTTGTCCGCTGGCCTGATAATCTTTCCAGCCGGAACCAATCACATAGCCGCGGACAATGGCTTCGACCGGGAGCGCATTAAGTTTTTTAACGACCATAGCGTGGTCGGCCACCTCCGCGCGTTCACTGGTATCCGGTAATACTTCTTCAAGAGTGAGGTCGCAGAGATGACTGGGAACAATGTGCGATAGTTTGTGTAACCAAAACTGTGTTAGCTGATTGAGGATGGCACCCTTACCGGGGATAGCGGTTGGCATAATCACGTCAAAAGCAGAAATCCGATCGGTGGTTACAATCAGCATATGTTGTGCATCAATATCATATATGTCGCGAACTTTACCTTTGTGTAGCAGTGGCAGGCTTTTGATATGGGAGGTGTGCAATACGCTGGTCATAACGGGTGTCTGGTTTATGGCTGAAAAAAAGTGCTATTCTACGCCATCTGGCGGATTTTCGCCGTGGCGTTTTTTATAATCATGGGTAGGTGTATATGAAGGTTACGGTTATCAGACATTTGGCCTTTGAAGATTTAGGCAGTTTTGAACCGGTACTGCAAAGCAGGGGAATCCCCGTCCATTACCTGGAAGCCGGACTGGATGATCTTTCTATTATCGACCCGTTATCAACCGATCTACTTGTAATACTGGGCGGGCCGATCAGTGTTAATGAAGCGACTGAATATCCATTTTTACAGACGGAAATGGGGCTGCTGAAACGGCGACTGGCGGCTGACCTGCCAACACTGGGTATCTGTCTGGGGGCGCAGCTAATGGCCAGCGCACTCGGGGCAAGGGTTTATCCGGGGGGCGGCAAGGAAATTGGCTGGTACGGCTTGCAGGTAAACAGGTCGGGTAGAGAAACAGGACTGCAATGGCTGGATGAAGCCAGTACACAGATGCTTCACTGGCATGGTGAAACCTTTGATATTCCGCCGGGTGCAACCGCGCTGGCATCCAGTCAGCGCTTTGAAAACCAGGCTTTTTCTATTGGTCGGCGCGCGCTGGCGCTACAGTTTCATCCCGAGGTAACGGCCATCGGGCTGGAGCGCTGGTATATCGGCCATACTGGTGAAATTCATGATACGGAGGGTATATCGGTATCGGCATTACGCGCAGACAGTGAAAAATATGCAGCGGATCTACAGCGTAATGCGGAGAAGTTTTTTAACTGTTGGCTGGAAGTCTGTGGGATTTAAGCCGAATATTTCATTCGGCAATACAGGATTTTTCCAGAAGCCCACTGATTTTGAAATCGTACAGATAGTGATAAAATCAGATCGCACAGCACACGCCAGCAACCACGATGGTTGTATATTTTTCCCCGAAGGCCAGGACTCCTCTGAATTTAAAAGGAGTTTAGCTTCTATAGTACAGGGTCAAGTGAATTTTTTATCACGCGGATTTTAGTCGCAAATCGTTACAAAAAAACAGGTCTATATATAAAGCGATAAAAATGCAATCTTTCAGCGGCCTGTCAGGCTGTGTTAGAGTGCAGTACTGGTCAGGGGCGCCGAAATTCGATAAAATGGGCGGCCTTGCCCGTTATTTGTGTTGTCCGGTCTGCCGCGATATAGCGTGCCAGGTATCAGTGAGTTATCTGATTTATTTATACCAGAAAATAGGCCAGAAAATAGGCCAGAAAAGCCCTGATTAGTCAGGGTTTTCC
>CAYXNL010000020.1:0-19748 GCA_964466455.1 uncultured Thiotrichaceae bacterium | reverse complement strand
CCAGAAAATAGGCCAGAAAATAGGCCAGAAAAGCCCTGATTAGTCAGGGTTTTCCGGCCTTTAATACACTGATTTTATTTTAAGAAGGTTTTATTTCGAGAATTTATACGCTTTGTAGTTGGGTGTGGTCTGTATGTAGCCGTCTGCCGTACTCAAAGCTGTTGTGAAGGATTGTGGGTTACTATGAGCAATAAAAAACAAAAACATGAATCCCGGTTACCGCGTTACGGTTTGCCGGAAAAGCAGGGCCTGTATGACCCGTCATTTGAAAAAGACAGTTGTGGTGTTGGTTTTGTTGCGCATATCAAGGGTAAGCCCAGTCATCAGATTGTTGTCGATGCCGAGATTATGCTACAGCGGATGGAACATCGCGGTGGCTGTGGTTGCGAGCCGACAACGGGTGATGGCGCTGGTATTCTCACCGGGATGCCGCACGATTTCTGTATTCGGGTAGCAAAACAGGATTTGGATATTGATTTACCGGCAGCGGGAAAATATGCCGCCGGTAATGTTTTTTTACCTACCGATGAAAAACAACGCCGGTTCTGTATGGCGGCGGTTGAGGAAATTATTGCCGATCAGGGGCAGAAATGTCTGGGCTGGCGTGATGTGCCAGTGGATACCGATGGCGCAAATATTGGCCCGACTGCGAGGTTGTCGCAGCCATTTATTATGCAACTTTATATTGCGTCCGTCGGGGTCGAAGGCCGGGATTTTGAACGACAGCTGTATGTTATTCGCAAGCGCTGTACACATTTATTGCGCTCCAGTACCAGGCTATCCCAGTGCAAGCTGTTTTATATTTGCTCATTATCACCCCATATTATTATTTATAAAGGCATGTTAAATGCCCTGCAGGTAAAAGATTTCTACACCGATCTACAGGCGGATGACTATGCTTCCCATATTGCAATGGTGCATTCACGTTTCAGTACCAATACCTTCCCGTCCTGGGATCGGGCGCAGCCTAACCGTTATATGAGCCATAACGGGGAAATTAATACCCTGCTGGGCAATCGCAACTGGATGGCGGCCCGTCAGGGAATGGTCGAAAGTGATGATTATGACTGCTCAATGGACAGTCTATTTCCGATTGCCGAGGACGACTGCTCCGATTCCGGTAATTTTGATAATGTACTGGAATTTTTGCTGATGTCGGGTCGCAGCCTGCAGGAAGCCGTTATGTTGATGGTGCCGGAAGCCTGGCAGTCGGATGAGAATATGGATCAGGCAAAAAAGGATTTTTACCGATTTAATTCCACCATGATGGAGCCCTGGGACGGGCCGGCATCCATTGCCTTTACCGATGGTCATTATATCGGTGCGGTGCTGGATCGTAATGGTCTGCGACCCAGTCGCTATTATCTCACCCATGACGACCGCGTAATTATGGCCTCAGAAGTTGGCGTGGTGGATGTTGATCCGGCAGAGGTAAAGCATAAAGGCCGGCTGCAACCGGGCAAAATGTTCCTGATTGATTTTGATCAAGGCCGGTTGATCCCGGATGATGAACTGAAAAAAGATTTTTCCACGCGCCGTCCCTATGGGCAATGGCTGAGTAATCAGGAAATTAAACTATCTGAGCTGGGCTGTGATAAAGAAGCGCACGGGTTTAACCCCGAGACTATTATTTCGCGGATGCAGGCATTTGGTTACACCGTTGAAACCATGCAGTTTATGTTACTGCCACTGGTGCGCGAACTGCGTGACCCGGTCGGTTCGATGGGCAATGATTCGGCGCTGGCCTGTCTGTCTGACAAACCGCGTATGATTTATGATTATTTCAAGCAGTTGTTTGCCCAGGTGACTAATCCCGCTATTGACTCCATTCGTGAAGAAGTGGTGATGTCGCTGGAATGTTATATCGGCCCGGAAAGAAATTTACTGCAAACCACCGAGCAACATGCTCATCGCCTGCGTGTTCCACACCCGATCCTGACCAATGAAGAACTCGCCGCAATCAAGCACATGACGTATCGGGGCTGGAAAACAAGGACTATTGATATTACCTATCCCTGTGTACAGGGCGTGGATGGTTTGTCTGGATGTTTAGATGATATCTGTGCGCAGGCCAGCGCTGCCATAGAAGAGGATTATAGCCTGGTTATCCTCTCTGATCGTAATATGAACAGCGAGCGCGTTGCGGTGAGTTCACTGCTGGCGACCAGTGCGGTGCATCACCATCTGGTTGCCAATCAGCAGCGTACCCGTATCGGTATTGTCCTGGAAACGGCTGAGGCACGTGAAGTACACCATCATTGTTTGCTGGTAGGGTATGGTGCCGATGCGATTAACCCCTATCTGGCATTTGAAGCACTGTTCCAGTCTCAGCGCGATGGGTTGCTGGAAAAAGAGCAGTATGATGATGAAGGCATTGTCGCAGCTTACCGTAAGGGAGTAGGTAAGGGGATGCTTAAGGTCATGGCAAAGATCGGTATCTCTACCCTGCATTCCTATAAAGGGGCGCAAATTTTTGAAGCCGTTGGCCTGGGGGATGATATTATCAATCGCTGCTTCCGGGGAACGGCCAGCCGGATCAAAGGGGTAAGCCTTGATGTGCTGGCGGAAGAGTCCCTGCGTCGCCATGAAAAAGCCTATCCGCCCCGCGAGCTGGTGCGTCTACCGGTACTGGATAATCCCGGTGATTATTACTGGCGTAGTGGTGGTGAGCTGCATATGTGGAATCCCGATACGATTGCTAATATTCAACTTGCCGCACGTACCAACAGTAAAGCAGCCTATCAGGCCTTTGCCAGTGTTTCCGATGATGATTCCACCCGGCGCGCAACGCTGCGTGGTCTGCTGAAGTTTAAGCACGGTGCTAATGGTGGGCCGATTGCGCTGGATGAAGTTGAGCCGGCAAAAGAAATCGTCAAGCGCTTTGTTACTGGCGCAATGAGCTTTGGTTCCATTTCGGCGGAAACACACGAATCGCTGGCAATAGCCATGAACCGTTTAGGTGGTAAGTCCAATACCGGTGAAGGCGGGGAAGATGCCGCCCGGTTTCAGCCAATGGAAAATGGAGATTCCAGACGTTCTGCTATCAAGCAGATTGCCTCCGGTCGTTTTGGTGTGACTAACTGGTACATCACCAATGCTGATGAATTACAGATTAAAGTGGCGCAGGGTGCCAAGCCGGGAGAAGGCGGCGAATTGCCGGGGGCCAAAGTAGATATTAATATTGCTCGGATTCGCCACTCCACCCCAGGTGTAGGCTTAATTAGTCCGCCACCGCACCATGATATCTACTCTATTGAAGATCTGGCGCAATTAATTCATGATCTGAAAAATGCCAATCCGTCCGCCCGTATCAGTGTGAAGCTGGTATCGGAAATCGGTGTGGGGACTATTGCGGCTGGCGTTGCCAAGGCCTTTTCAGATCATATCGTCATTGCCGGCCATGATGGAGGAACGGGTGCTTCACCACTGACTTCAGTCAAACATGCGGGGATGCCGTGGGAACTGGGCGTGGCCGAAACCCATCAGACGCTGGTGATGAATGACCTGCGCTCGCGGGTAGTATTACAGACAGACGGACAGTTAAAAACTGGTCGGGATATTACCATTGCAGCCTTGCTGGGTGCCGAAGAGTTCGGTTTCGCAACGGCTCCGTTGATTACACTGGGCTGTATGATGATGCGTAAATGTCATCTTAATACCTGCCCGGTGGGTATCGCGACACAGGACCCGGAGCTACGCAAAAAATTTACCGGCAAACCCGAGCATGTCGTGAATTATCTGTTTATGGTTGCTGAGGATATGCGTAGACATATGGCTACGCTTGGTTTTCGTACGGTAAATGAAATGGTTGGCCGGGTCGATGTGCTGGAAGCCGATCAGGCGGTTGACCACTGGAAGGCAAAAGGTATTGATTTAACCGCCATGCTGACAATGGCGAAGCGACCCCATGATAAAGTAGGGGTGTACCACAGCAAAAAGCAGGATCATGGTCTGGAAAAGGCACTGGATAACGAAATTATCAAACGCGCCAGCGAAACCATAGCGCAGGGTAGTGCTGTCAGTATGGAATTACCGGTGGTTAATACCAACCGTGTAGTGGGTACCATGTTGTCGCATGAACTGGCAAAAGCCCGTCAGGGTCAGCCGCTGCCGGATGATAGCGTTCATATCAAACTCAATGGTTCTGCCGGACAGAGTCTGGGCGCCTGGTTGTATGAAGGCGTAACGATTGAGCTGGAAGGGGATGCCAATGACTATACCGGAAAGGGTCTGTCCGGTGGTCGTATTATTATTTACCCACCGGCAACAAGTACTTTTGTGGCGGAAGAGAATATTCTTCTGGGTAACACCGTATTGTATGGGGCAACCAGTGGTGAGGCTTATTTCCGCGGTATTGCCGCAGAACGCTTCTGTGTAAGAAATTCTGGTGCCAGCGCCGTTGTGGAAGGTGTTGGCGACCATGGCTGTGAATATATGACAGGGGGGCGGGTGGTCGTGCTGGGCGAAACCGGGCGAAACTTTGCTGCCGGCATGAGTGGTGGTATTGCCTATGTCTGGGATTGTAATCAGCATTTTGCGCCACTCTGTAACACGGGTATGGTTGAGCTGGAAGCAGTGGAACAGGAAGAAGATATCAAAGAGCTTAGAACGTTGATTGAAAACCACTACCGTTATACCCGCTCCGCAGTTGCAAAAACCGTACTGGATAACTGGTCTGAAACCATTAAGCAATTTGTAAAAGTAATGCCGACCGATTACAAACGGGTGTTAGAGGAAATGAAAAAAACCAAACAACCGGCTGTGGCATAATTTGTATTCAGGTTTTAATTATTAGTTAAAAATTTTTAGAGAAGAAGTAAATGGGCAAACCCACAGGTTTTAAGGAGTTTAAACGTAAAACAGAGCCGTATCGGGACGTAAAGGTGCGGCTAAAGGATTATGAAGAAATTTATACCGTCCAGCATGATACCGAGCATCTTATGATACAGGGTGCGCGCTGTATGGACTGTGGTGTCCCTTTTTGCCAGTCGGCAAATGGCTGTCCGGTTAATAATCTGATCCCTGAATGGAACCATCTGGTCTATACCGGCAAGTGGCAGGCGGCCTTAAATCGCCTGCATAAGACCAATAATTTTCCTGAATTTACCGGGCGGGTATGTCCGGCACCGTGTGAGGGTGCCTGTGTGCTGGGTATTATCGAACCCCCGGTGACCATTAAAAATATCGAACAGGCGATTGTTGACCACGGGTTTGAACAGGGCTGGATTAAACCCGTCCCCCCCGCGACGCGTAGCGGTAAAAAGGTTGCGATAATTGGCTCGGGACCAGCCGGTCTTGCCGCCGCTGCACAGCTAAATAAAGCCGGTCATTACGTTAGCGTGTATGAGCGCGCTGACCGGGTGGGTGGTTTGTTAATGTATGGTATTCCGAATATGAAACTGGGCAAATCAATTGTCCAGCGCCGGGTAGATTTACTGGCCGAAGAAGGAGTGAAATTCATCTGTAATGCTGATGTTGGCGCTAGTGGCGACAAAGGTATCAGCATTGAAAAGCTTCGTCAGGAAAATGACGCGCTGTTATTTTCCACCGGTGCCACCTCTGCGCGGGATCTGGACATAGACGGTCGTGCATTCAATGGCATCTATCCAGCGATGGACTTTCTCACCGCCAATACCAGAAGTTTACTGGACTCAAACCTTACCGATGGCAACTATATTTCTGCGAAAGATAAAAATGTGATTGTTATCGGTGGTGGTGATACCGGTACGGACTGTATTGGTACATCCATCCGTCATGGCTGTGCCTCGGTGGTAAATTTTGAATTAATGCCGCATCCACCGGCGCAGCGCGCTGAAGATAATCCGTGGCCATTATGGCCGTTAATTTTCCGTGTCGATTATGGACATGAAGAAAGCAGCGTAAAATTCGGTCATGATCCACGTCAGTATTGTCTTCTTACAAAAGCTTTTCTGGCTGATGCCCAGGGCAATGTGTCGGGTGTTAAAACCGTGGAAGTGAGCTGGAAGAAAGTGGATGGTCAGTGGAAAATGGATGAAGTCTCCGGGTCGGAAAAAGTCTGGCAGGCAGATATGATCCTGCTGTCGATGGGCTTTCTCGGTCCTGAACACTATGCGACAGACTTGCTCTCGCTGGAGTACGATGCACGTGGTAATTATCAGGCAGACTATGGTCGCTATACGACCAGTGTTGACGGTGTATTTGCCGCCGGGGACTGTCGTCGTGGGCAGTCACTGGTGGTCTGGGCAATAAATGAAGGTCGTGAGGCGGCGCGTGAAATTGACCGTTACCTGATGGGTGAGGCTTTATTGTCCTAATCGGGATAAAGTGTAAAATATAATAAAATCATCTAGTTGCATAGTTTTATTTATGCAATGGCTTCAAGGATGGTTTTTTTTTGCTGATATTGATCGAGGTAGTTGTCCAGTATTTTCTCGGTACCGTTTTCAAACTCAATGTAGGCAAGGTTAAGAATGTATTCATCCTGAGATAAGCGACGTGCTGATATAATTTTGCATAATGCATAGAGCTTTTTCTGATTATCCGCTACCGGTAGCTCCAGTACAACTTTGACTTTAATATGATTAACGCTATGGGTTTGAATACCGCGAGGCTCGATTTCGTGTGCAGCCCAGCTATCACAGACTACCTGAATCCCACTATCGGAGATACTGCTCGACTGTACCGGAAGCATGCTGCCATTTTGCAATACCAGATCAACCATGAGGTGAATCTCATGGCGTGGTGTGTGGCGTCTCTCTCTATTATCTGGTGTCTCAGGTTTCATTATTGTTACAGGTATTTACTTCTAACCTACCAAGTTTAGTACAAGTTGGTGAAATTCAAACATTTTTTGACAATTTTGTAATTGTAAGTTATTTTCCGTACAAATTGTTACAAACTGAAAAAAATTGTGTGCGTGTAAAAAGGATCGGGAATAGAAAATGAGAAAACAGTTTTTACTTATATCACTTTGTGCTCTGGCAGTCGGTGTTGTTCATGCGGCTGATAAGACTGGTAAGATAAGCAAGTCACCATGGAAAACACAGACGGAGTTAGGCCTTATTCGCACCACAGGTAATACCCAGACGCAGACGATAGCAGCAAAAGCAGATGTCACCTATGAGGTCAAAAAATGGCGGCATCATGGTCATGTAGAAGGCTATGGAACACAGAGTACGGATAATGCTACCGGTCAGTCTATTGTGTCAGCCGAACGTTATGAATTATCCGGTTCATCAAATTACAAGTTCAGCAACAGGGATTATGTATTAGGCCTGGTTGATCTGCAAAAAGACCGATTTAGTGGGTTTAAATATGAACATGTACTATCTGTTGGTTATGGGCGTAAGGCTATTAAACGAACCAATATGGAACTGGATCTTGAAATTGGCCCCGGTATCAGATTTTATAAAGAGAATGATAAATCCTCAACCAGTGAGCCGTTATTGCGGTTATCCGGAAAATACTGGTGGGTAATTAATGACCATGCAAAATTTACCCAGGAGCTGCGTACAGATATCGGGGAGATTTTTACCACGACAAGGTCAATTACCGGGTTGCAGGCAAAAGTCAGTGACGAGCTTGCACTAAAAATTACCTATACGATACGTAGTAAGTCAAATGTACCGCCAGGCATACTGAGAACAGACACAGAGTTCGCTACTACGCTTGTTTATAGCTTTTAATCCGAAAGAAATTAAAAAGCAATGGCAAGACCAGCGGAGACTTCAGCCTGCAAAAGGAAGCTTCCTTTTACCTTAAGTGTGCAACCACCATTGCAGAACAGACTGCTATTATTACCGAATAATGTGGCAAACGCCCGTGTTTCCAGGCGTAATGCGATATGTTTATTCAACGGCCATTTCAAGCCGAGGCCGAAGTTAAGTGAAGCGCGTAGTTCCGAGCTGAGACCAGACGGGTCGGGGGTTAGATAGGTAATTCCCAGCCCGCCGCTGGCAAAAGTTGTAAGCTGTTTCTCATGTGAAAGAGGGGTGGTGCCACCAATTTGCAGATAATCCACAGATAGCCCGATATTGCTCAGGGTAGTGGGCGAGGGTATAGCCGGCGGCGGTGTTATGCTAACGGATTTTATCTCTGAATTCTGGTGACTGTAATATAATTCCAGCGTTTTACCCTGCTCGTAAGGCTTACTGATAATAAAGCCATACATACTGGAGGAGTTAATAGAATGTTTTTTCTGAGTGCTCTGGTCAATAAGCTCCCCCCCGCCCTGCAAGCCAAACAATGGTGTTATTTCGATTGCATGACTGCCTATACTATATAGCAGAGTGCAGGTGAGTACGATTGCTTTTAACTTTTGTCTTTTCATTATGGCTTACGTATTTATATTATTTACCAGTAGTATAACGTTATCGCTGACAGCGGGTGCAATAAAAAGTAGAGCGTTGCTGCTGGGTTATCTGTTTTATGGTATTGCCACAGCTGGGGCAGGTCTGGCCAGCCTTGCCGTAAACGCAAAGTTGTTGGGAAAAATAACCGGGGTGACCATCTTCAGCGGTAAAATCACGTAATGTTGTGCCGCCCTGTTTAATGGCAGCGGTCAGAATATTTTTGATGGCAGCAACCAGTCGTTGACAGGCTTTAGCCGACAGACTGCCGGCTTTACGCTTTGGGTTGATACCCGCCCGGTACAGGGATTCATTGGCGTAAATATTGCCCACACCGACAACAATATGGCCGTTCATCATCAGGGCTTTGATGCTTGCCGTGCGCTGGCGTGTGTGTTGATATAAATAATCGGTAGTAAAGGCATCAGATAGAGGTTCGGGGCCGAGTTCACGGATTAACTTATGGTTCAGGGGATTCTGCTCCGTCCACAGTACGCTGCCGAATTTTCTTGGATCATGCAGGCGCAATATTTTTTTATTCGCAAAACAGAAATCAATGTGGTCGTGTTTATCTGCATGATCGTCTGCTGCCACAATATGCAGGCTGCCTGACATGCCAAGGTGAATAATAATACTGCCGGTCTGTAAAGGCAGGATAAGGTATTTGCCGCGACGCTGCACCTGTTCAACAGTCTGTCCGGTTGCAAGAGCGGGTAGATTCTGAGGAATGGGCCAGCGTAGTTTGTATTGGCGAATAATAATATCGGCAATTTTCTGTTGCTGAATATAGGGCTTAATGCCCAATCGACTGGTTTCGACTTCAGGTAGTTCTGGCATGGCTAAAAAGTAAAAAGAGGAGGGAGATCATTTCTGTTTTATTGATTTTGTCTGGTGACTGTCTGTCTTAACCGGCTTAATAAGAAGCTTGTAGGCACCATTATTAAGGTGGTATTCCAGCCCCAGCTTATGCCGGGCAAGAATTACCCAGGGTTTGATACTGGTAACCTGAAAAACAATTGGTGTCGGTGATGATTCCAGATAGACCTTTATTTTACCCAGAGTCTGGCGGCGCATATATCTATGTACACCAAAAGCCTGAACGTTTTCCCATTTTTGAATGACATTAACTATTGTATCGGCAGGCAGATCGATACTGCTTTTCCATAAACCGTTGGCATTTTTCTCGATCTGCTGATTAAGTAATACCAGTTTTTTTATTTTACTATTATGCGGTAGTAGCTTCAGTGCAACCAGTGTGCTGAAGTCTGAGTTAATTAAGGGGAAGTAAACATCCTGAATAAGATAAATTTGTTGTTTATATAGAATATAACGCAGGTGATTAATCGGGTTAATAATACCGAATACGATTTTCTCCCCGTTAAACTGAACGCTATTGCTGGTTTTATCCAGACCGATGCTCTCAGGGTTGATCTCAGACATCTTGTAGTGTGCGTGGACGGGTGCATTGATTAATGCCAGTAAAGATTGCAGGCGAAATCCATTGGCACCTACTTTAATCGGTTGCGTAAACTGCCAGTAGGATTTGCCGTTTACAGTCTGTTTGCGTATAAGGCTTTCGTGGTTATTATGACGGATAATAATTTTTGTAATACTGTCGGGATTTATGTTTGTTAGTAAAGGCAGTAGCTTGTCTTTTTTTTTCGAGAGGAAAACAAGAAGAATTAACAGAATAACTGTAATGAGTAAAAATAGATTAAGCAGGTTTTTTTTTAGCATAATTTATAAGATAACCGCTATCTTTTATTTCTTTTATACCACAGTGTAAAACCGGCAACTAATAAAGTTAAGGGAAGGACGAGATAGAAGCCGAAACCAATAACAGATATCCAGGTATCATTTAAATCCAGCTTTAAATCTGTGTGTCGTATGGGTGCAATTTTTAGTAGTTTGTCGTCATTATTTAACCAGTTAAATATTTTTGTAGCTAATGCAATATTATCCCCTGCACCGATATAACTATTGGCAAGAAAGTCAGTATCACCAATAACAACCAGACGTTGTGATGTCTTGCTATTTCTCGTTGCTTTCTGTGCAGATTTTATCTTTCGTTCCAGCGCCAGCCCAAAGGTGACTGGTCCGGCAATGTCGCCCTTATCGGGGTCAAAGGTAATTTTTCCGGTTAGATTACTGGTTTCAACCCAGCTTTTTGGCAGAGAGCGTAATATAGGGGTTTGCTCCCACCGGTTCTGCATACCCGTGGTACGAATCCCGCGTGCAATCGGGAAAAGCGTATAGTTTAACTGATGGGTAATGGGGTGCTCGGGGTAGTCGATAACCGGGATTATTGCCGGGTGCTGGATATTAAGTGTTCGGCGAAGATTTGTATTATTGTCAATAATAACACCGGGGAGGAATTTAATATCCATCATAGTGGACAGTGGTTTTAGTCCCTGCAACGGCCCGACATCCATCAGCCATAAAAGATTATGACCCCGTTTCAGATAAGTTAAAATCTGTGCAACTTCTCCTTTGCCGAGTTGTTTTTCTGGTGAAGCAATGACCAATAATCTGGTGTGACCACTGAGCGGGTGGACTAAAAGATTAACAGTGTCAATATTAAAGCCGCGCTTTTCAAGTATCTTGCTAAGTTTGCTATAGCCACGGCTGCTTTTGTCGAAGGGATTCCTCTCGTTATGGCCGGTGATAAATACAATGCTTTGCTTGCCCTGAAGACTTAATCGGTACAGTGCATTAGTAATGGTATTTTCACTTAAGGAATAAATATTCTGTTGCCGATTTTTATAGTGGATAACAAATGCAATGTTATTTTTTAATACAACGTTATCGGCTTCTGCCTGTTTAAAGGCGATATCCGGGTTGTAAAAATGTAGTTCAATATCCGGTTTAATCTGCTGGTAGCGCTGGATTATTTCTTTTACTGCCTGGCGGGTGGTCTGGTTGCGTATATAAGCGTTAAATATAATTTTGCCATCGAAGGTATTAAGTAAATCAACGCTGGTTCTGGAAAGTGAATTCCGGTGATTGGATGTTAGATCAATCTGAGTGGAATAGTGGTTACTCAACCATGCCAGTAAACCAATAATGGTTGAAAATAGAATAAGAAATACAATTTTTTGAAACTGTAATTGCCGACGGGTTTTTGTGGATAAGTGCATTATTAATTCTGTAGCCGACGAGTTTCTATCTGGCGGATGGTAAGCACCAGAAAGAAAACAATAAAGAGAAAATAATAGGCAATATCTGCGCTACGGAGGATACCGCGTTGCAGGCTGGAAAAATGACTGGTCAGGGAGAGATATTGGAATATGGTAACAGACTGGTTACTTGTGTTATTGTTAATAACCCATAACAGTAGCAATAGACCAAAGGTACTGATGGCGGCAATTACCGGGTTATCGGTTAATGAAGACATAAAAATACCAGCCGCACAGAGAGCAGACAGTAGCAGGAACAGGCCTAATAAACCGCTGAGCATTTTTCCAGTATCGGGGTGTGTGCCCAGATAAAGTGAAAACGGCATCCAGCTAATCATAAAAATAAAGATAAGCATAAATAAAATCATACCAAGATATTTACCCAGAATAATTTCCGTTATACTCAGGGGGCTGGATGTCAATAATGTCATGGTGTGATTTCGCTGTTCCTCACTAATAAGACGCATGGTTAATAGTGGCGTAATCATCAGCAATATAACGCTGGCTGTTCCCAGTAATGGCGATATAATCAGATCGGTTGCTCCCGGTGCGTTCGGAATGGTGGCAAGTTTTGACTGGATATTAAAAAAAACATCTATCGACGAAAAGAATACCCAGGCAAGAATAAGTTGCGTTACGGCAAGTAGTATCCATGCAAGCGGTGACAGAAACATGCTGCGTAGTTCACGCAGGGCAATATTAAAAATCATTGGCTGGGTTTCTCGCTGAATGAGAGTTCGATGAATTTCTGTTCAAGTGTCGGGTGATGTGGGCAGAAACGTGATACTCCCCATGATTGCTCTACCAGTCGCTGACAAAGTATTTCAGGTGCCAGCGAAGATTGAACAAGATAGTTATGTTCCCCGGTTTCTTTAGCCTGCTGGATATCTTTAATGGATAAAAGGTTTTCGATGGGTACCGGCTGTTGCAGGGAAATTTCAAACCAGTCCGTATCGGATTGTTGGAAGCTGGCGGTATCGGCTTCATAAACCAGTTTGCCTCGATTCATAATTTGTACACGAGTGCATACTGCCTGTACTTCCGGGAGTATATGCGTGCACAGAATAATGCCATGGTTCTCGCCCAGTTGTTTAATGAGATTGCGAATTTCTATAATTTGTATCGGATCGAGTCCAACAGTTGGTTCGTCCAGAATAATAACCGGAGGCGAATGCAGAATGGCCTGGGCAATACCAGTACGTTGCTGGTATCCTTTTGACAGATTACGAATCAGTCGTTGTGAAACATTCTCTAGTCCGCAGTGTTGCATGGCTGTTTCAATGCAATGTTTTCTACGGGTTTTTACAATACGATGAAGTTTGCTGCAGTAATAAAGAAATTCATAAACCGTCATCTCTTTATACAGGGGCGGTACTTCTGGCAGGTAGCCAAGTGAGGTTTTTGCTGCCCTGGGTTTTTCCAGTAGATCGTAACCATTGATGTGAATCTCACCCTCAGAGGGTGCAAGATTACCGGTCAGCATCTGCATGGTGGTTGATTTACCGGCCCCGTTAGGACCAAGGAAGCCGAGTATATCTCCGCTAGCCAGATCAAAACTAATATTATTAACCGCGCCATAGTCACCGTAAAAACGGGACAGGTTTTTAACGCGGATAAGAGTTTCTGCTGTCATGCGTATCTGATGTCATGCGTAGTTATTACTGAAACAGATAAAAAGGATACTTATTGTTTAAGACACGTTGTAAATATCTCCATGTAAGCTCGACACCCGCATCCCTGCGGCTGACGGTTTTTAACAATAAGTATCCTTCTCATCCATCCTGTTAGTAATGTATTGTAAAATGTGCCAGTGGATTATGACTGGCTATTCTATACTGTTTTTTAGTGCTTTAATCCGGCTGGTTCGGATCTGGTGAATTTTATCCGCCAGTGCCAGTTTTTCATAGCCCTGTTGTAGTAATTCTTTCGTGTTAATGTCCTTTGTGACAGACAGCGCTCGGCGCAGAAAGTTGCTTTGTGGAAGTTTGCTGTGTTCATGTCCCAGGCGTCCGCGTGAGTCGGCTTCGCAGGCCAGTATGAATTTTCCGTAACGTTCCGGTTTTCGCCATGCGTCTAACTGTTGTAGTGTTTTGACTACAGTAGACGCTTTTAACTCCAGTGCGCGGTGGTAATGTAAATGAAAACGCGCTGTACGCTCGGCAAGGTCGCGATACTCATTGGGTATGCGTAACCGTTTGCATACCTGAAGGACTAGCTTTGCACCACGTGCTTCATGGTTAATGTGTGAGGGTAGCTGGTCTTTGGGTGTGGTGCCTTTTCCCAGGTCATGTAACAGGGCAGCGAGACGCACATCGGTATCGGGGCTTAACAAACAGGCCTGCTCCAGTACCAGTAAGGTGTGAATTCCAGTATCAATTTCGGGGTGGTGTTCAGCCGGTTGTGGTATTCCAAACAGACGATCAAGTTCAGGAATGATTTTTGCCAGTGCGCCGCATGCGCGTAGTATTTCAATAAATTGTGTTGGGGTTCTTTCTTTCAGCGCTTTTGCCATTTCCTGCCAGATGCGCTCAGGCACCAGCGCATCCACCTCACTGGCAGCGACCATTTTTTCCATCAGTTGCATGGTTTCATCGGCTACCTGAAAACCAAGATGGGCATAGCGGGCGGCAAAACGGGCAATACGTAAAATTCTTACCGGGTCCTCGCTAAAAGCAGGTGAGGCATGACGTAGAATCTTATTTGCTATATCCGCTGCACCATTACAGGGGTCAATCAGTTTGCCGTCTTTGTCCTGTGCAATCGCATTAATGGTCAGATCCCGTCGTAGCAGATCCTCTTCCAGCGTCACCTCTGGCGTTGCATGAATCTGAAAGCCATGATATCCGGCTCCAGTTTTCCGTTCAGTGCGGGCCAGGGCGTATTCTTCATGAGTTTGCGGGTGTAGAAATACCGGGAAATCTTTGCCAACCTGTTGAAATCCGGCAAGTAGCATTTCTTCAGCTGTGCTGCCCACGACAAGCCAGTCTTTCTCATGAAAGGGATAGTTGAGTAATTGATCGCGGACAGCGCCGCCAACGAGGTAAGTCTGCATTATGTTACTAAGGAGAACGGTAATTAGGCGACATTCAGTCGCAGTATGCTGATCGACAGCAAGGCATCAAAACGCCACTTTAGCACTTCTAAAGCAAGTTTTGGTAACGCCGTCTGTCGGTCAGCATACTGCGACCCAGCATCAATCAATTCAAAAGATTGGGGGTTTCAAAAATAGCCCAGCTCAGCGTTGCAGCTCTCACCAATGGAATAACCATTGCTTTCGAACTGCGCCTTGATCTGAACTATTTTTGAAACCCTGAATGTCACCTAATTACCGTTCTCCTTAGTATGTTGCCATATTTGCCCGCTTTTTTGTTAAGGGCGCCTCTATCATTTGACATTATTTCTGTGCGGCGTTACTCCGCTGAGATATCCAGGTGGCCTGTTTACTGTGTAGTACACGTGTTAAAATCCGGTGGCATTTCTACCAGGGCAATTTTCAAGGGTAATTTTTCAGAGGTAACAAAAGACTATGCGTAACAGGACTAAAATAAATAATGCAGTAGCGACAGCGGTACTGCTATTGTCAGCAACCGCAGCTAATGCGGGTGCGATCGATTTCAGACTGGGTAGTAATCTCGCTGAACTTAACTATTTAACGCAAAGTTCGAGTTTTGGTTATGGTGGTGCCGATATTGGTTTCGGCGCACTGGTAAATAATAATAATGATGTTATTGCCAGTGGATCAATACTGGTAAGCGGCACCAGTGCCGGTGATGTGAAAGCCCTGCATTTTGGTGTTGGTATCAAGGCTTATGCCGGCACGCTGAAAAATCGGGTTAATAATATCAATGGTGGTGCGATTGCGATCGGTGCACGTGTCCGTTATGTGTTTCCGGGGAGTATTCCCATCGCCGTGCTGGGTGAAGGTTTTTATGCTCCGGCGATTACCAGTTTTTCTGAATTTGATGGCGTAAAAGAATACCGTGTGGCGCTTGAGTTTGAGATTACCCCCAGCGCCAGAGCCTATGTCGGTTACCGTCATTTGCAGATTGACACGAATACTGGCGGTAGTCATGATGTTGATAATAACCCCCATGTTGGTGTCCGCTTTGAGTTCTAGGGTACCTCTGAATAAGGTGGTATATATTGTGTGGCGCCCGTGTTTTGTATCGGTAACGATTCATTCATGAGTGAAATTCGCAAACTGCTGGATATTATGGTTGCCCTGCGTGATCCCGAAACCGGGTGTAGCTGGGATAAAAAGCAGGATTTTAATTCAATATCGGCTTATACCATCGAAGAGGCCTATGAAGTAACCGATGCGATTGAGCGCAATGACCTGCATGATCTAAAAGATGAACTGGGTGATTTGCTGTTTCAGGTGGCTTTTCATTCGCGTCTTGCTGAAGAGCTGGGCGAGTTTGATTTTAATGATGTGGTGAAAGCCATTAATGAAAAAATGATTCGTCGTCATCCACATGTTTTTGGTGATAGTAGCGAAAAGGATGAAGTAAAACTAAATGCCG
Organism: uncultured Thiotrichaceae bacterium; assembly: GCA_964466455.1. GTDB lineage: Bacteria > Pseudomonadota > Gammaproteobacteria > SZUA-229 > SZUA-229 > S010-25. The sequence goes on along the minus strand of CAYXNL010000020.1, from coordinate 3,719 downwards.
CCTGGGAACAGCAAAAACGTGCTGAACGTGATAATAAAACTGGGGGAGACAGTTCAACGCTTAAAAGTGAGCTGGATGGGATCGCCTCCACCTTACCGGCTTTGCGCTGGGCGGAAAAAACCCAGAAAAGAGCCGCTTACTGTGGTTTTGACTGGCCGGATATCCAGCCGGTATTTGGCAAGCTGGACGAGGAAATTGATGAGCTGAAGCTTGAAATCGGGCAGTTGGACAACCAGCAGCGTATTGAAGAGGAAATGGGTGATGTACTGTTTGCCAGTGTTAACATTGCCCGCCATCTGAAGGTAAACCCTGAACAGGCTCTGCGTAGTGCTAATCGTCGGTTTATGTCGCGCTTTGCTGTAGTGGAAAGGCTGTTGGCAGAAGATGGCAAAGAAATGCAGGACTGTGGTGTGGATATGCTGGAGGCTTACTGGCAAAAAGCGAAAAAACTTTTAGCCACGAAAAGCGCACAAAGTTAAAAATAAAAAGCGCTTCTTTGCGTATCTTGCGTCCTTTGCGGCAAAGAAAAGGCCGCGCCTGAAACAGGTGCGGCCTTTTTACTGAAATCTGTGTTATTTAGATAAACAGTGACTGTGTAGCGTCTGCTGATTCTTCAAAGTAGGTGGCTGCGCCAACAAATTCACAACCGTCGATGAATGCGGCTGGATCGTGACCGAACAGCTCGACCGTCATCTGACAGGCAAGGAATTTACATTCCGCTTCCAGGCAAAGTTCACGTAGTTCTGCAATGGTGGCCACGCCACAGTTACTGATGGTTTTCTTCATCAGTGTGGTACAGATGGGATCCATAAAAGGGATATTCCATAACAGGTTTGGTACTTTGGGGCCGAAGTCGATTTTGCGTAACCATTTGGGACCAAAAGGCATCTTCATTGGCATGTCCGGTGCAGCAGTCGGGGTAATTTTCAGTACACTGGTATCTTTCAGTAACAGGTTCAGGCCGTAGAAAGTAAAGAACATGCATACTTCCATACCCAGTGCGGCGGCGGTACTGGCAAGAATGAAAGGTGGGTATGCCCAGTCCAGGGTGCCTTTGGTTGCAATAATGGTTAGTTTGCGTGTGTCTGACATAGTATTATCCTCATGTAGTTTTTATATATAATTTGACAGCCTTCTGACTAATTAATCTGAAGCAGATATAACATTATGCTGAATGCAGTTGTATTGCAAGAGTGAATAATTTGTTTTTTGTAGGATAGAAGCAGATCGGCGTTAAAACAGTGATGTTAACGGCTATTTCATGGGCGTTTCGGCATTTTATTCCACAACGCGATAACTGTTATTCTTTATATATCCGCGTATTTCCTCAACGGAATTGATTATGGCGTTGCATTGGTACCCCTGGCAGGGGTAAGCGCAGCTTGTTTTCAATGCTGCTTTTGATTCAAGGTCGGTGGGTACGGTTGCCTTTGCCGGTATATTGAAAAGCAGTGTGGCTGGCAGGTAGTGCCCGGCGGTCAGTGTATCACAGTCGTGGGTATCCTGCTCATGGCTGCGGATAATCAGAATCCCGGGCGGTGACAGGTATTCATCTAGTGCACTCACCATTGTGCAGTGGGAGATGGGGAGCTGAATAATGGATTGCCAGCCCGCTTTTAAGCAGCGTTCGACATGCTGGATGTAGTGACCGCGTCCGGACAGGTATCCCAGGCGATTGAGCGCGATGCAGGCAATACCGTTGCCAGCGGGAATAGCGTCATCACTGAAAGATTTTATTCGTTGAATCAGGGTTTCGTGGTCGTGGCTGGTAAAGTAGAAGCCACCATTTTCTGTGTCTTCAAATTGTGCAATTAATGTGTCGGCCAGTTCAATGCACCATTTATATATAGTGTTATCCCATTTTGCCTGTAGAAGTTCGAGCAGACCCTGTAATAAGAAAGCGTAATCATCCAGATAAGCGTTTAACCGTGCATGGCCATCCTTGTAACTGGCAAACAGGCGTTTTCCGTCCCAGCAGTTTTTTTTAATGAATTTCGCCGCCTGGCAGGCGGATTCAATATACTGTGGCTGGTTTAACAGGCGCCCCGCCGTTGCCATGCCGGTTATCATCAGGCCATTCCAGGCGCTGAGGATTTTTTCGTCCCGTGCTGGATGGGGGCGCTGTTTACGATGGTTGAGTAGTTGTTGTTTTGCCTGACTGAGCCGAGTAAAGACGGTTTCAATATCAAGTTTAAACCCATTCGCCAGATCTGCTTCGTCTTTAAACCCGTGCAGGTGCCAGCCTGCTTCAAAATTAGCCGGTTTGTTGAAGCCGAATCGTTGTTTAAGCAGAGGCCAGCTTTCATTATCGACAACAGATTTTGCTTCATCTGCCTCCCAGACATAGAATTTACCTTCTATACCTTCCGAATCAGCATCAAGTGCGGAATAATAACCGCCCTCCGGGGACTGCATTTCGCGTATCACCCAGTCTGCGGTTTCGATCGCTGTATTATAAAAGCGGGTGTCATCCGTGATACACCAGGCCTGTGAATAAAGGCTGAGTAGAGGGCCGTTGTCATAAAGCATTTTCTCAAAATGAGGGATCATCCAGTTAGCATCAGTGGAATAGCGAAAAAAGCCACCACCAGGATGGTCGTATATGCCACCATTTGACATCTTATAGAGAGAGTGCATGGCGGTGTGCAGAATACGTGGGTCGTTATACTGGTTGCCTTTGCTATGCGCCCAGTGCTGCAAGGCGCGCTCGATCATGGGCGAATGTGGAAACTTCGGTGCCTGACTGAAGCCGCCCTGCTTACTGTCGAACTGCTTTTCGATCTGATTACGAGCAATATCAACCGGCAGGTGGGTCAGGGTTTTGATGGTGGATGAGGGTGATGTCTGTAGTTGTCGATAGGCATCACGCAGGGAATTACTCTGTTGGTGTATATCGGTCTGTCTGTGCTGCCAGATACCATGGATCTGCTCCAGTAACTGGGAAAAGGCGGGCAGGCCATGGCGTGGTTGATTCGGAAAATAGGTGCCGATAAAAATGGGCATATGGTCGTCTGGCGTCAGGAAGGCGGTTAATGGCCAGCCGCCCGGGCGTTCCGTTAGCATGGAGTGTGCATTTTGGTAGATTTTATCCAGATCAGGCCGCTCCTCCTTGTCAACTTTAATGTTGATATAAAATGCATTCATAATCGCAGCAGTATCTTTATCTTCGAAGGATTCATGTGCCATGACGTGGCACCAGTGGCATGCAGAGTAACCAATGGACAGTAATATGGGTTTATTTGTCTGCCTGGCAAGGCTAAGGGTCTCTTCGTTCCAGGCTCTCCAGTGAACCGGGTTGTCGGCGTGTTGCAGCAGATACGGGCTGGTTTCTCTTTTGAGGTAATTTTGATGAGGCATAATAGTGGGCGCGATTTAAACTAAAAGGAGAGGGTATTTATAATGGTGTGCTGCCTGTATTGCAACAGGTTGGCGTTAAAACCGGCAGAATTTGGTGCGCGGATGAAAAAAATTAAAAAAAATTAAAAAAAAGATATACAGGTGAAGGGCTTTTATGTATCATGCGCACCTCGGTTGAGGCAGGCATCTGCAAGGTTCAAATTAAGACGAACTGAACAGAAAAGTTTTTAAAGAAAGTTATTAAAAATGCTTGCCTGGCAGACAAGAAATCTGCTAAACTTCCGCTTCTTTGTTGAGCTAAATGTTTCAACAAGTTCTTTTACAATTAGGATCAGATAGTTTGTGTGGGTGCTTGCATTGGC
>CAYXNL010000019.1:19972-36528 GCA_964466455.1 uncultured Thiotrichaceae bacterium | reverse complement strand
AGCAGCCTGCGAGAAAACTGTCAGTACCTCAAAAAGTGCACCATCAACTTTAGCGGTATATTCAGCCACGCAAGTATTGTTCTCTTATCATATTTGCCACTTCGATATTACGTGCATCGCCCGTTGCCACCAGGTCAGCATAGATTAATAAGGGCGGACAAAGCCTGTGCACTTCATCAAGCTCTTCAGTTTCAAAATTCCAGAATGGCTCTAACAGTTCAAATTTACCATTGGCATCTCTCATAGGTTGAACCACAACCTGCGCCAGTTTTTTAAAATCTGGTCGGCCATACACCGTTATTTTTTCCGGGTAGAGGTATTTTGTTAATACTGCAGCAGCTGGTTCACCGCCCAGCCACATCTGGTTTTTCTGCCAGCGGTCATAAGTGAATTCTTTCCACCAGTCTGGATGCAGAATATTAAATCGCTGCGCTTTCAATTTTGGACGCAGTTCTCTTGGATAAGCTTCCACCCAGTTATCTATTAGCCTGTCCTTATTCTCTATTACCAACCCTTTGTTTTTGCTTCTATAAATAAAACCCAGTTTCTCAAGGTCTTTAAGTATATTACTGACTGTACCATTTGCTACACCCGCATTGTAGGCAATTTCACGTGTTGGCGCCTTCAACTGCCCCGGTAGTGTCATTAAGGTGAATATTACCTTCAAACCAGCTGCTCTAAATGCCCTGTTGTACCCCTGTGGGGTGAGTTCCTCAGGTTTTTTCCTGCCTGTAACGTAAATGAAATTGTTTGGTGTTTTCAGATACACATTACCAGCGGTATCTAAAAAAGGAATGTCAATTTCCTTTAATCTGTCTGCCATCTGAGGGGATATGTAATCAGTAATTATCGCCCCTGGCTGCTTAAACCGTTGTAATTGCGCTATTGCTACACCGAGCGTTGCTGGCCTTAATGTTTTTTTAATCTCAACCAACAATGGTTTTGCATCGGCCAGGCGTATTGCTGCATCAGCAATACCTTGTGGTAATCTGATCTCTTCATCCAGCACATCCGCTGGCAGCCCTGTTACCTGCTTAAATGCCTCTAAAGCATGGTTTAATAGGTTATTTTCATACATATTCGCTATCTCAATATAGCATTTAAGTATTTAGTATTGTACACAAATAAATAGTGTACACGCTGCACGTACAATGTCAATACGTGTACATGAATATGTTTAAGTGGTTTTTACCATCACAATAGCCCACGCTCTGCAAAGCTGATTACTTCTTCACCCACAACCAGGTGGTCAAGCACTCTAACATCAATGAGTGCAAGCGCATCTTTCAGGCGATTAGTAATGTTCTGGTCTGCCTGGCTGGGTTCAGCAACACCTGATGGATGGTTGTGAGCGAAAATAACTGCCGCGGCATTATGCTGTAATGCTGATTTAACGCCCTCTCGGGGCAGCATTTTATAAGGCATTAATTCTACTGTTTGTGTGTTCACTTTACGCCAGTTGCTTCAGCCATGCCTCCTGGCTGGTTTTTTTCTGCCTTTCCTGCAATAGAATTTTTATACGTGTTTTTGCACTGGAAAAGGCTACGATTGAAGATTTGTTAATTTTCTCACAGTATAAAATATGAAATCCCATAACCGTTTCAATTACCGCACTTATATCACCCTCCTGCATTGCGAATAGTTTGGCATCCAGTTCATGGTAAAGTGTTCCACGTACAATATTTCCTAGCTTTCCACCTTCAAAGGCACTAGGGCATTCAGAATATCTTTTTGCCAGTAGTTCAAAGCGGGCGGGGGTATTCTTCAAATCTTCAGCTATTTCTCTGGCTCGTTTGAATGCGGAAACTCTGTTATTATCTGCAAATTCCTCGTTAATCGTAATAAGGATGTGTCGAACTTTGCGATTTTCTGGTTTGGTGAAATCTTGTCTGTGTCGCTGATAAAAAATCCGCATGTCAATATTGCTTACTTCCTCTATTTTTCCTGTAACGCTGTTCATTACAGAATCAAATAGTAGCTCACGGTGAAGTGCACTGCATAATGTGTCTTCATTCAACCCATTATCATTTAGATCTTGCAGGAAGGAATATCTGTCAGTATATCGATTAGCGACCGCATCAATCGCCTCTATTAACTTTGATTCTGGTATAATAATACCGCTGGCCTCAGGTGTAGATAACACAACAGACTCAAGTGAAAATGTTCTATTTGCAACTGATTCCACCTTCTGATGCTGACTGGCATTTAATTCAGATACATTTTTCTTAAACATCTTTAATGAACTGCGTAACAGGTGATAAGCAAATTCAGGTTCTTTATCCATATTTCACACCATAGTATTATTATTACTGAAACGGATGGAAAAGGGTACTTACCCTTTTCCATCCATCCTGTTAGTAAATCGCATTTAATCGCTTGTCTCCTGTGCTGGTTCTAGCATTGATTCCCTAACCTGTAGCGTATGACCTGGGAAGTGAACATGATAACTGAATTCCACCTGCGCCTTTTTAGATTGATCCGTTGTAGTAGGATCATGTAATACTTTCAGGATTTCTGCCACATCACCAGGACTGGCAATAACCTTACCCTTTACTGTCAGTATTTTATTAGTGGTAACTTTATCTCTGAATTCAAATCTACTCATTACCCAGTTATCTGTTTTTCTGATTAGCTCTTCTTCACGACAACCAATTATCATGTTTACATCAATATAATGTACCGAATAAATAATTTGATCCTGTAGAAATGTACCTGTATTTTGCACATAACCAACATTGCCACGTTTAACTAGTATTTTTCCTGTAATCAAGCCTGGATAGGTACCGTCGTTACGTATATTACGAATCACCCGCACGGCTTCTCCATGTTTAAAATATGGCAACACGATAATTAACTCCGTATTTTAAGATCACTTACTGGTATAAATATATTCTGTAGTTTATGTGCGTGGAAAACTTTAAATACTTTTTCCGTTAATGCATTTGAATTAACAAAGTCTTCATAGGCACGCTTTAATAAATCTGCATATATCTTACGTAAAACATCCTCATCTTCGGGTAGATCGTTTATCTGTGAGATATAATCATGAAATCGCTGAAGAATATGCAGACGATTCACCTGCACAATATTCTGATCGTAATCAATTGAAAAAAACTCCAAAAAATCCTCAGCACTTTGTAACGCTTCAAGATGAAGTTCTAGTTCTAATTTTGACATCGCTTTAACCTCTTTCTTTTTAATTAGTAGTTATCAGATGTGTAATTGTGGTGGCTGGGGTAACTGATTATAAAAATGTATCAGGTCTTTGTATTCAGGCGTCCGTTTAGTTTGTGTCACAAAATTACGTATTCTTTGAAGAATACTGCCTGCCTGATCGCGATGCAGGCCTATACCCAGTTTATGGTAAGCGTGTAATATCGCATTAGTCCCTGAATGTTTACCTAATACTAACTGGTGTGTGCGTCCCATATCCGCCGGATCCACACCCTGATAATTAAGTGGGTCTTTTATCAGGCCATCAACATGAATGCCGGACTCATGGGTGAACACGCCCTCACCGACAAGACTCTTCTGCCAGGCAACAGGATGCCCCGATGCTTTTGCAATCAATGAAGAAAGTTCAGCATAGTTATGTAGATCAATACCAGCATTAATATCGTAAAAATATTTAAGCCCCATGACGACTTCTTCTAGCGCTGCATTGCCAGCACGTTCACCCAGACCATGGACTGTGGTATTTACATGACTGGCCCCACCATGTATAGCTGCCAGTGTATTTGCCGTAGCCAAACCAAGATCATCGTGGGCATGCATTTCCAGCTCAAGATCACAGGCATGAGACATTTGTTGAAACACATTATGTAAACCAAATGGTTCCATGATTCCAACTGTGTCTGCAAATCGAAAGCGCCTGGCACCAGCACGTTGTGCCGTTTCAATAATACGCATTAAAAAATCCGGGTCAGCACGAGAAGCATCTTCACCGCCAACGCAAACATCCAGCCCCATATCTATTGCAGCAGGTACGTGACGTTCAATTTCAGCCAGCACCCAGTTTTGATCTTGCCCCAGTTTCTTATGAATTTGCTGATCAGATATCGGGATTGATAAGTTCACCATGTTGATATTCAAATTAGCACAAAATTGCAGGTCATCCGGTCGCATACGACACCAGGCCAGCATCGTTGCATTTAAACCCGACTCGGTAATGGTTTTAATAGTTTCACGTTCTTCAACACCCATAGCGGGTATCCCAATTTCCAGTTCAGGTACACCCAGTACGTCTAGCTGGCTGGCAATGTGTAGTCTTTCTTCCGACGAAAAGGATACCCCTGCAGACTGTTCTCCATCACGCAGAGTGGTATCATCAATAATAACTTTGCGTTCGCTGGATGCTTTTGTTTGATTCTGAACCATTGCCTGCTTCCCGTAAAAAATAAGCCTAACTTTATCTAAGCAATGATCATGCCATATCGCATTTATATTAAATTTCAATATGTTACAATAATTAAATTTGTAATTGTAGGAGTCATAATAAATAGAAAATCATAGTTCTGTCGCATATGCCACAAATTATTAAGGACCCCCTTATTAAATCTGGATTGAACAGTTTGCTGATTAAAGGATTCTTATTCAAGGCGTAAAATGCGCGTAACAGCAGGGCTATTGCGAAGTTTTACAACACAGAAGCAGGGTATTTTAAATTGTAAGATGTCGATTCATGACTTACTAAGAAGAACGGTAAATCAATGCGTGGAGGGTAAGCCGTAACCAAATCTGCTTATTAAAGCTCGTGCTTTAGAACTTTGTAAATATTCTATAAATTTCTCTGCCTGGATTTTTTTATGGGAACGTTTTAATAACACCGCCTGTTGTATTATTGGCTTATACAGACTATCGTCCACCTGCCAGAAGGATCCCGACGCGATATGATCTGGAGTTTTTAACTGTGATAGCGCAACGAACCCCAGGTCAGCTGCACCAGATGCAATTAACTGATAAGCCTGTGTCACATTCTCACCACGTAAAATTTTAGCTTTTAACTTTTTATACAGCTTGACTCGCTTTAAAACAGAAATAGCAGCGGCACCATATGGCGCTGTTAACGGATTAGCTATCGAAAGCCACTTATAATCTGCCGTTCTTAATACGGTTTGAAATGTCTTACCCTGAAATTTTCCCTTTGAGTCCCACAGTGCCAGCTTACCAAGAGCATAGGTAAAACGGCTACCATCCACAATGTAACCCTGTTTTTCAAGACGTTCAGGCTCGCGACTGTCAGCGGCCAGATAAATATCAAAAGGTGCGCCATTAATAATTTGTGCGTATAACATGCCAGTAGATCCGGCGCTAATAATCAGTTTATCCCCCGTTTTCTTTTCGTATATCTTTGCCATTTCCCTGATGGGAATAAGAAAATTACTGGCAACAGCCAGATGTATTTCAGCAGCAAACAGTGGCTTACCTACTGTTATCAACATAACGAACATAAATAAGCCTAAAACATACTTACAAAGGCGGTCTGAAAGAGAGTCTAAAAAACAAGCAGGGAATCGCATCACTACACACCTAAAGATTGGGGTTCATGGGACATGCACTTTTTAGGACAAACTCTGAAACATGCTTCGCAACCAATACAGTCCATCAGATTTTTCAATGCCATCACCATTGATATATCATCTAAAAAACCATCATCATCGTAATCATCGCCATAATCATCATCGCTTTGCGATGTAGCTTCATCACGATTAACCAGTTCAAATACTTCGCGTGGACAGGCCTTATAACAACGCCCGCAACCAATGCAATTTTCCTGATTCAAGCTGATAATAAATGCAGGAATCCATATCTCTCCACTACGGGTTATCCCGGTAATGTTTGTCATCTTACTCCTCACTATTATGCAACAGATGACTCTGTCATCTGATATTTTTTATTAAAGACCGGATATTGACGGTAAACAAACTACCTCGCCGCAAGTAAATGGTGTATTAAAGCAGAAATACTGTCCGCGAAAAACGCAATATACGAGTTCATAAATTAATCAGAGGTTCCTTAGCCTTACAAATTGGCGACATCACCGTGCGCACCTATAATACCGAGTGCCGTCATTAATATCTTATCAGCGTTTTCCTTCATTTTTTCCAGTGACGGAAATCCGAAACGGTGTACGTCACGTAAAGACTTATCTACCACTACCAGTTTCCCGACGGTAATAATTACACGACCAAAACCTTCATAACTAAGATTAAGTAAAGGAACCGCCATCAAACCACATTCTCTTTCTATCATTGATGCAATGGCATTATAAAAACCTTTTACTCTCGACAGGATGATTTCGTCAGGATCACCTATGACGGGTATTTCCCGTTTCATTTCCTTAGTCAACACAAAAGGTTCAAGAATCTCTACGACACTTAAGTTATCATAGGTACCGTAGGTATCAATGGCTCGTATTTGTCGGGTCATTTCAGTTGCGAAAATGGATTTAAGAACAGTATCATTCTCAGCTATTAAAACTTTAGATTGACTCATGGTTATCTTCCTCTAAATTAAATAGTTTATTCATCTATAAACTGCACCAGCAGTTCATTAGTTGGTCGGTTAATCTTTCGTAACAAGATAATATCTTTTTTTTGATGATCTTTATTTTTCATGATGCGATTTATTATCCGTATACCGAAAAAGAGCCCTAGCAGGCTAAAAGAAAAATCAATATTGTCATTAAAACCTGATAAATTGATGATAATAGCAAATGTGATCATCACAATTAATGGAAACATATACGCTAGAATAGCAGCCGATAAAAGTACTGACTCGTTGATACCAATAACAGCCATGTCACCTTCAGATAAATTCAGGTGATTTATTAAACGCACGTTATTACGTCGCTTACTGAACAGACTGGACAGAACCGAAGTACCGCAGCTATCATCCATATTACAATGATCACAGGCTGATCTTGCCTGTATTTCAATGATGGCATAATTGCATTCAATAGCAATAACAATTCCTGTCTCTTCGAGCATTACTGTTTGGTTTCCGGCTTCATTCATAACGTTATTCCTCCCAGCCATCCGCTTCCATTTGATCGAACCTTTTCGGGTCAGCAGTTTTCTTTGATTCAATTGCACGTGCCAACCAGCCTCTGGGTCCGCTAGATAATTCTTCCCGTATAGATGCCAGCAAATTAGAGATATCAGAACCCGGAGCTACTTTGACTGGTTGTATACCCAGTGCTTTTAACTGTCTTGCTGCAGAAGCGCCAATCGCCTGCGCATAAACAGCAATACAACCATAAAGTGCCGACATTTTGGTAATTAACTTGTCTTCGTCACCATCTTGCACCAGGTCACCGAACTGAATAACCTCCAATATCCTGCTTTGTTCAGAATCTACTGTATAAATTACAAATGATTCTGCTGAACCAAAATGCTGGTTAACTTGCTTCATACCGGTACTGGAAAAAGCCACCTTTAATGTATTATCGTTAATTATTTTTACCTCGGTATTGCAATCCAGTATCTTCAACCGCCTTTTTAACGCCATGACAGTACTCCGGTTTTTGTGTATAAATTGAGTGATAAGGATGTATCTCACCACGTTCCAGTGTTAACAAAATATTAGCTATCTCAAATAGAATCTGCCGTGATCCCTGGTAACCTGCCCAGACTTTCTGATAGCCGCCCAATAAATCATATTGTGGAAATCCTGACCTTAATAGCGGGATGCCAAGCCGTTTGGCACTTTCTACTGCATGCGAATTACAGATAATAATTTCTGCCTGTTTCGCTTCTGCTGTTTTTTCAAGATCTCCCAGGTCACCAACTTTAACAATTTCTGTTGCTATATTTTTTAGAACAGGTGCATTTGCAGGGGCAACAGCGGCAACTATTTCAGCACCCATGCCGGTAAGCAGGCAACTAATGGCGTTTAACAAATCAGGATCAGCCGCCACCGCAACTCGCGTCATACCAATGGTGAAATGTATATCCAGCATAGCATCCTGTAACTGGGCACGACTGCGTTCCAGTTTTTCCGGTACAGGATTACCGGAAAGTTTAGACAATGTGTGTACGAATTCATCAACCGCATCCAGTCCCATTAAATGTTCAAAACGCCTGTCGGGTACACCGGTTCGTTTATGTAATAAATCTGCAGCTTTATTCATAGAAGGCCCTATCACCAATGTTGCAAGTGACATACCCAGGGTACTCATTTTATCAACATCAGTTCCACCAATAGTAAGGGGACTAAAATCTGCTTCGACTAAATGTCCATCCAGTGAATCGGACAGATCTGGAATTAATACCGGATTTAAATGGAACATTTCAATCATCTCTTTAATTATTTCAAGATCTCCAGGTGTTAAATGTGAACTGGTTAAAACTGTAACCTGCTTCTTACGTTGTGCAGGTTTTGTGTTTACTTCTTCTGCTAATGGCACCAATGTATCAATCATCGCAGTTACTGCTGCTGCAAAACCAGTTTCCATACAGCCTGAATAATCCGGTGTCACAACAGGTACGACAGCAATCGAATTAAACTGTGGATATTTTTTACGAAAATTATTGATTGCAACCCTGGTATCACAGCCCTGCATTTCCGCCAGACCCGTAGTGGGTATACCCACTAGCGCTGGTGATGATTTCTCACAAATAGCTTTTAAACCTTCGGTGATATTATCATCACCACCCATGACAGAACTTATCTGATCCATAGCGCTAGTTTGTAAAGGAACAGGCTCACGAAAATGCCGGACAAAAAAGATCTTACCAAATGCAGTACAACCCTGTGAACCATGTAACATTGGTATGGCACGATAAAACCCCAGAAAGGCCAGTGCTGCACCGATTGTCTGGCTGGTTTTTAGCGGGTTAACAGATAGTGCCTTTTTACGTTTTTCAATGATAGCCATGACTAAATTCGATCCTCTTCTTCTAAAATAAAATCGCCTGCATTCATGCTAATAGAGCCATGTTTACTACCTGTTAGATAATTGTCGTCTGTATGGGAATCTACTGGCTGAAATGTATTTTTCCATGGACTGGGCTGGCGTACTTTTTTCCACACTGGACTTTCTATGGTAAGAGTAAGCTGGCGTGCCAGTTCGACCATGCCTGCATAACCTTCGTAACCAAAATCACGTTCCTGATTGATATCAAGAAAAGGGATGCGAGCTTTTAATGCGGTATACATGTTTCGACCGCCAGCAATCAATATATCAACATTCTGTTCCCTGACAATATCAATCAGCACACGTGGATTACCATCTTCGATCATTACTGCATTCTTCCCCATCAAATCTCGAATACGCGCTTTGTCTTCCTCGGTAGATTTTTTAGTACCCGTTGCAACAACAATCATACCAAGATTCTGTAAAGCGGAGACCACCGACCAGGATTTAACGCCACCAGTATAGAGTAGAACCCTTTTACCACTCAAGCGTTTACGCCAGGGTTCGAGGGCAATGCTAATATTTTTCTCTTCACGTTCAATCAATATTTCAGTCCGATCAATTAAATCATCATCTTTTATTAACCGCGAAAAATTACGCAATGCCTGAGAAACATCACTGATACCATAAAAACTTCCTTCAAACCAGGTGGTGCCAAATTTATTTTTTAACTTACGTGCAACATTAATCATCGCTTTAGAACAAACCATCATATTAACTTCAGCACGGTGCATGGTCTGCACTTCCCGAAAACGAGCATCACCAGATAAGGTACAAAGAACACGTAAACCAAGTTCATCCAGCAACGGCAAAACATGCCAGAGCTCACCTGCAATATTGTACTCACCGATTAGATTGACATTATGAACTTTTATATTCTTACGAATACTTTCCTGATGAACAGGATCAGGTTCTCGTGTACCGATTACATATTTCATCATGGACTCACCGGCAATGCGGTTACCAAGATTTTTAGTCCCATAAAAACCGGCAGCATCAACCGGTACTACCGGCGTACCCCAACGTTCTTCCGCAGAACGGCAAACCGCATCAATATCATCACCTATCAGTGCGGGGATACATGTGTTATAAACAAATACTGCTGCTGGTTTATAATCTTCAATTGCCTGTTTAATGGAGTGAAACAAACGTTTTTCTCCGCGTCCCATAATAATATCCTGCTCAGTGAGATCAGTAGTCATTCCTGTCTTATAAAGTTGGCTACCGGAAGAGCGCGTACCACGGTTATCCCAGGAACTACCCGCACAGGAAATTGATCCGTGAACAATATGTGCCACATCAGCAATAGGTAATAAAGTGATCTGTGCACCATCAAAAGCACAACCACCAGCCGTTTCACCCGGACTGGTTTTTGCGCAGCCAGATTTTGATTTGGCATTATGTGAACAGGCTGGCTCGTTGAGCAATTCAGCAATATCTTTGGCATTCATAGTCACTACCTGTGTTGTTAATGATCATCACATCTGTCGATCAGCTCTTGCACGTGTATTGCCGGATGATTTTCTTAACTATGTAGATGCAACCCATGTGCCAATATTTAACTCATTGTTTTTATTAGTACCCGTTTATTTTATTTTGTCGTATATACGACAATCATCGTAACTGAATGATGCATGTAGAACACAATAAAACATCCAGATATTTATTAATAATACGAATAAAAAGGAAAAATATAAGTCCGCAGCAGAACGTTTCTGCTTTAATACCTCGTCTGCCTGTAGCGGGGTTATTTATTAGCCGAAATGAACCGGTGGAAGCCTTTTCATAGAAACATTTTAGATGCCATAAGGTATTTCATACCAGTCATTGACTACCTTCAGGTCTTTTAATGGAAGATAATCATAAGCACCCATTAAGTCTTTATGGATAGTTTCAGCTAATTGATGCGGTACTTCGCTATGACTCAACATATAAAAATACCAGGCCATTGGAAAGCCAATTTCCTGATCAAAACTATGTATCAGATTTGCCAGTCTGGAACCATGTTTGACATCATCAATTTTCAATATCGGCAATTCAGCAGAAAATGCACTCACTGGTTTAGCCTGTATGATGGATTCACCATAGGCATCAGTATATTCCTGCAGGCTTAATACCCAATGAAAACAAAATGGGCCAATTTCTTTTGCACTACTACGATCCCAGTCCTGCATAAAACGCCGCATAGTTACCAATTTATCATCCGGCCTCAAGCCTTCTGACATAGTAAGCATATAATCACTTATTGGTGTTATACGACGGAACGTATAATATGATCTGGTGACTAATTTCGGCGACAACTTTTCTATATCTATCGGATTAATAATATCGTCAACATCATCGGGGGATGCATTATTGCCAAGTAGGATGTGGTCATGTACTTCCTGAAGTACTTCTATCTCGAGCTGTATAAAATCCTTGGCCATATCACCAGTTTGTGCAACAAAGTAATAAGTTTCTCCTGTAAGAATGGTAGCTATATAACCAGCATCTGCATACTCATCAATAAATTTATTTATATTTCCATTGATCTTTAATTCTACCCAGTCAGATAATTTATATGCAACACGTTCGGCCTCATTATCCAAAACCCCACCTGTTCGATGCCAACCACCGCGTGTTAAGACATGCACAAAAGGCAGGTAAGGATAGATATCTGCCAATTTCTTTAACAATAATTTATTATCACCTGTTACTGGCGTACTTGCACAAATATTGGCAATTTCATTAATGGCATAAATATCAAATTTCATTGTTCCTTTACCTGTGCTAAATTACCCGTTTCTATTAGGTGGTATAAGTAATGTATTTATTTCATCTATAACTTTTTATTCGATCACACTACGCCATAATTAATCAGATATCTGCAATACAATATTTAGGGCACGCAGAGGCCATAATCAATTAATAGAGGTGCCCTTTAGAAGACATAGGTTTATTATCATAATATCCTGTTATCTTTGCCAGCCAGGGTGGTGGGACATTAACAAAAACTTTTTGTAGTGCTTTGATATGTTCGCGTGTACTACCACCATTAGGATATTTAACAGGATGGATGCCAGCCCTGATGACTTTTGCTGCGGCCGGGCCACCGATAGACACCACGAATAGAATATGGCAATCTTTTATTAGATTCGCGCGGAAAGTATTTTTACTATCACGAGATTCAGGCCCATTGCAATTACGTATTTCAATTAATTTCACTTCATTAGCACTAACCTGATAGATCAAAAATCGTAAACAGGAACCAAAATGACCATCCAGCTCTTCTGCTTTATTTGAAGCGAAGGCAACGCGAATTGAATTGACAATATCACCAGCCTCACAGGTTTTCGTTTCTGCTATATCTTTTTTTTCATTAATAGATATATCGCCTTTAAGAAAGGCAATGGTTTCTTTGATAGTACCAGTATCTATGTCTAAAAACTCACCATTAAGTCCAGCTTTAAATGATTTAACTGTTAATGTTGACAATTTTTCAGGTGTTGGAGGCAAACCTATAACATCTTCCAGCACATTGAATAAACGTATGTATTCGGTATCTGGTAGTACACGTGTTGCAAGTGCTATACGTAACGCCACATCTCGTGATATTGGATTTATCAGGTCAGACCTGAGCCTGTCTTTTGTACTCATAGTATTATCCTACAGAACTAATTCTGCTGAAAATTAGTAAATGATCTAATTTAATAAATTAGAAATAATCTTGTCAGACAGGAATAATACAACCATCTTCCAAACATGTATCAAGACACTGTGGGTCATCAAATTCACCTTCACATTCTGTACAGGTGTCCGCAATTATTTTATACAGTCCTTTATGCGGTGTTATTGACTCAGTCGGACAGACTGGTTCACAGTCACCACAGGCAGTACAAAGTTCAGCTTTAATTTTTAAGGTCATAGTATGTTCCTCTGTTGTAACTTAATATATATTATTTCAAGCATGTATCTACATCACTCAGGACATATTACTGAAACAGATAAAAAGGATACTTATTGTTCAAGACACGCTGTCAATACATCCATGTAAGCTCGACACCCGCATCCCTGCGGCTGACGGTCTTGAACAATAAGTATCCTTTTCATCCATCCTGTTAGTAACTAAATCATGCGCGCTTAAATCGAAGTGTGACAGGAAATTCAGGAGGTGGACACACTGGATTGATGTAATATCTGGAACCATCAGTCAGCTCTACTTCACCACCCCATTGTTCCTTGTTATCAAATTCAACCACAGAGATAACATCCTCCTGATCTTTCCTGGCGATATAAAACAATAACTCGCCATCATCTTTTCGTCGAATCATTACTTTTGGCATAAAATTTCTCCACTTGCTAATCTGTGATCACCTGATCAGATCGTAGTTGTAATCTGTGGTACCCATCCCACGAGTTTCCTCATCAAGGCGTGCAAGCACTTCGTTGACCAGCGTCTTAAGTATATAAATTGCACCTTCATAACCTAAAGTTGTATCACGATGCAGATGATGGCGATCAAAGATTGGAAAGCCGATACGGATTAATGGCACCTCAAATTCTTTACCTTTACTGAGCGTGTCACGCTGGATAAATTTCCCATAAGAGTTGCCAATCATAAAATCAGGCTTATTGGTAAATACCAACGACCGCATATGCCACAGATCCTTGCCGGTATGGACTTCACAGTCCATACCATAAGGTGAATCAGAAAGTATCTGCTGCATAGCCTTTTTCCAGCGTTTGTTGGCGTGATTACATAAAATATGTGTTGGCTCCGCGCCAAGTTCTAGCAGAAACTTGGTCATACCCATGACATAGTCCGCATCCCCCCATAGTGCAAACTTCTTACCATGCAGCCAGGCATGTGAGTCTGTAATCATATCAACCAGTCGACCTCGTTCCAGTTCCAGACTGGCAGGGATGGGTTTACCTGTTAGCTCAGATATTTTCATCAAAAAGTTATCCGTCCATTCAAGTCCCATGGGAATTTTGATATCGCTAGCAGGTTGATTCCAGGTTCCTTTGACCAATTTACGGGTTTTCATTGACTGCCATGGTTGCAACAATAAGGTATCAATAGCATTGGGCGCATCCCTGACTTCATCCTGAGTCGTCCCACCGGCATACATGCGAAATTTACCATCGGCGGGTGTATCCAAAACCTCGGTTGGGTCAGAAAGAAAGGTGTAATCCACATCCATTTCTTTTAACATACGCTGAATCACCCGGAAGTTTCCCAGATAAGTTTCAAACCCTGGTACGATGTTAATCTTTCCATTGCTACCTACTTCTTTATCATCCATATAATTCAACGTAAAGTAGCGCGCAATACCTTCAAACATATTATCCCAGCCAGTGGTGTGTGAACCGACAAAACTTGGTGTGTGTGCGAAAGGTACAGGATAGTCATCAGGGATATGACCTTCTTTACGTGAATTGCCAATAAAGGCATTTAAATCATCACCAATCACTTCTGCCATACAGGTAGTAGATACTGCAATCATCTCAGGTTTGTATATTTTCTTACAGTTTTCCAGACCATCGTACATGTTTTTCTGACCACCAAATACTGCCGCATCTTCCGTCATTGAATCGGATACACAGGCTATTGGCTCTTTAAAATGACGGTTAAAATAACTACGAAAATATGCGACACAACCCTGTGACCCATGCACATAAGGCATCGTTTTTTCAAAACCAAGGGCACATAAAACAGCACCCAGTGGTTGACAGGCTTTGGCCGGATTAATCGTTAATGACTTACGCTTAAAATTTAACTCTTTGTACTCTTCAGTTGTTGTCCACTCAAAAATCTCATCAATTTTTTCCTGAGGATGACACTCTTCATACATTTCTTTTTTTCGGGCAAGATTATCTTTGTATTCATCACTTCTGAATAAGGGATAACTCGCTTTAATAGCTTCTACATCTTGGCTCATAATAGTCTCCTTAACGCGCCACTAATCTGTGAACAAACGTCGCTGGATTTAAGAATGCTTTTAATTTATTTCCAGTTAACCACCGGATGCATTCAATAAAAAGGTTGCTTATTTCTGTGCTTTATCAAGCGGCAGAGGTTACCGCAAGATCTTCTTCAGGCTTCTGTTTCCAGGGCGGCGTAATCATATTCCAGCAAGGATTATTCAATGTCATATCCATATCACGCGCAAAAATAGCAAAGCCATCATAACCATGATAAGGGCCAGAATAGTCCCATGAGTGCATCTGTCTAAATGGAATCCCCATCTTCTGAAAAATATATTTTTCCTTAATACCTGAACCAATAAGATCAGGTTTTATTTTTTTCACAAATTCTTCAAATTCAAATCCGGTAATGTCATCATAAATTAAGGTGGCATTGCCCATTTCCTTAATGGTACGATCATAGTCGTCATTATGTGCGAATTCGTAACCGGTACCAACCACTTCCATTCCCAGATCTTCATAAGCGCCGATAACATGACGCGGACGTAGGCCACCAACATATAACATGACACGTTTACCTTCCAGACGAGGCCGGTATTTTGCAATAACAGCTTCATAATCTGCTCTATAACGCTCAATAACCCGTTCAGCACCTTCTTTAATTGTATCGTCGAAGTATGATGCAATTTTACGCAAACTTTCAGCAATTTTAGTTGGGCCAAAGAAGTTGTATTCAACCCATGGAATACCATATTTTTCTTCCATGTGACGAGATATATAGTTCATAGAGCGATAGCAATGTAACAGGTTGAGTTTTACTTTAGGTGTTAATTCAATTTCTGCAATGCTACCATCGCCAGACCATTGCGAGATGACACGCAAACCCATTTCTTCAATAATGCTACGCGAAGACCATGCGTCACCACCAATATTATAATCACCGATAATGGCAACATCATAATCTGTCGTTTGAAAAGAATTATCGTTATCACGTTTATGTAACGCCCAGTCACGAAGTGCATCATTAGCAAGATGGTGCCCCAGGGATTGCGAAACGCCCCGAAATCCTTCACACCGAACTGGAACAACTGTTTTATTCAATTCTTCTGCCTTTTTCTTGGCCACTGTTTCAATATCATCACCGATCAAACCAATTGGACATTCAGATTGAATAGTTATACCTTTATTTAAAGGGAACAACTCATCAGCTTCTGTAATTAACATCTCAAGCTTTTTATCGCCCCCAAAGACAATGTCTTTTTCCTGGAAGTCGGATGTAAAATCCATGGTAACAAATGTATTAATACCGGTTGTGCCAACATAATAATTGCGGCGACCTGCACGTGAGTACTGACCACATCCAACAGGACCATGAGAAACATGAATCATATCTTTAATCGGACCCCATACGACACCTTTGGAACCAGCATAAGCACAACCACGAACGGTCATGACACCTGGTAGGGATTTACGGTTTGAAGTAATACATTTCTTAGATTGTTCGGCACTTTGATCATTAACAAATAAATGTTGTTTGCGTTCTTCTTTTGCTTTATCGGGATAAACTTCTAACACCTCTGCAATGAGGGCCTCCGTTTCCGCTTTACTAATTGTTATCATTCTTTTTCTCCAGTAGCCGCCACTAATCTGTGGACAGTAATTGTTAGAAAAACATGCATTAAAATCAGGCTTCTGCAGCAGTCTGACCTATGATGGTTTCATCTTCTACATC
>CAYXNL010000019.1:0-19872 GCA_964466455.1 uncultured Thiotrichaceae bacterium | reverse complement strand
ATTAAAATCAGGCTTCTGCAGCAGTCTGACCTATGATGGTTTCATCTTCTACATCCATAACACCAAATTCCATCAGTAGATCCTCCAGCTCATCCATAGTAATCGGTGTAGGGATATTAAGATTTTTATTTTCAATTATCTTACCTGCCAGTACTCGATATTCTTCAGCCTGTTTACAATCAGGATCATATTCGATAACAGTCATACGACGAATTTCCGCACGTTGAACAATCTTGTCACGCGGTACAAAATGAACCATTGTGGTACCCAAACGTTCGGCTAAGGCTATGATTAATTCATCTTCACGATCAGTTTCGCGTGAGTTACAAATCAGACCGGCAAGACGAACACTGCCGGAATTTGCATATTTAACGATACCCTTGGAAATATTATTGGCGGCATACATTGCCATCATTTCACCAGAGCAGACAATATAAATTTCCTGTGCCTTATTTTCACGAATCGGCATGGCGAAACCACCACAAACAACATCGCCTAATACATCATAAAAAACAAAATCCAGATCTTCTTCGTATGCCCCCTCCTCCTCAAGAAAATTGATGGCTGTGATAACACCGCGACCCGCACAACCAACACCGGGTTCCGGGCCACCTGATTCAACACATTTGATATCACGATAACCCGTTTTAAGTACGTCATCTAATTCAAGATCTTCAACAGTACCCATCTCGGCAGCCATTTCCATAATTGTATTCTGTGCTTTAGCATGAAGAATTAAACGAGTAGAATCAGCCTTTGGATCACAACCTACAATCATGACTTTTTTACCGAGTTCAGCTATACCCGCTACCAGATTCTGGGTTGTGGTCGATTTACCGATTCCACCTTTCCCGTAAATTGCACATTGACGCATTGCCATAATTTTCTCCTTAGTAAAAAGTTGCGAAACCTGCTTTTATAATCGAGTTTCGATTGTTAAAAAAATTCATTGCATTTGTCTAAAAGCAAGGCTCATGCCAATAAATAAATATTTTTTTAAGTTAATGATTTTAAAAAGATATTCAATAATAACCACTATATTTTTGTCGTAGCATAAACAACAAACCGACATAATATTTGTATGAATATCAACAACAGATACGACAGAGAAGCTGTGTCAATAAACTCCTCCGCCACAAGACACACTGTTTCTCCACAGCAAATTCAGGAGATTAAATCCTGGAGATTGATACATCGTTTAATGTATGAAAAGCAACAAAATATATTTTTTGTCGCATACACGACCTGATGACAACCAATAATCAACAAGTTAAATATGGTCTGATTATTGCATTTATTACCTACAGGCTAGTGTAACTAATTCAACTAAAAGCCAGGATTTAAAATGACAACATATAATTTTGATACAATTATTTCGGGTATAAAAGAGGGACAAATTGTCCCCTATCTGGGTCCTGATGTATTAACAGGTGTTACTCACAAAGAGACCAGAGACAATATACCTGCTGACAGTAACAGCCTGATATTAGCTATGAATGGAGGCAGGCCAATGGCACCCCGGCTCATGTATGAATTTCCACGAGCCGCAATGAACATCGAGCTAAAGAGAGGCAGGAGTTATATAAATAAATTCCTTGATAGAACTTACAATGACACGTCATGGTCACGTGCGGTATTTCATACCTGGTTACAAACCATCAAACCACATTATGTTATCGATATTAATCGTGATCTACAGTTACAGCAAAGTTATGCCGACACCCCCCACATTCTTATTCGAGGTATCTCACGCATAGCCGGTACAGACTACCGATTTACATTACATCAATACGATGGCCAGTGTTATAAAGAAGTTACTCAGAACCAGCTTAATATTAGTTTACCTGTGCTCTTTAAGCCCATGGGTAGCCCCCTCCCTGATGCAACTTATATTGCATCGGATGCAGATTATGTGGATTACATAACCGAGCTAATGGGAGGTTTTGGGATACCCTCTTTTCTTAAGGAATACCGTAAAAACAAACAGTATTTTTTTATTGGTCTGTCAATGAACCGTGATACCGAACGGATGGTATTGTCCGATATTATGTATGGCGCAGATAGCCACGCAGGCTGGGCACTTATTGAAAACCCCACCGATAAGGAACATCGATTCTGTAAAAAAATGGCAATTGAAATTATTGAAGCCGGTGTTACTGATCTGTTAAATTCGAGAGGTTATGCCATACCTGCAAAGGGTATCATCAAAGCAACCGAAAACGTAGGACAACTGGCATGAAGGAATTGTTTGTAGCACAGATAAGACTATCCATTATTTTTCTTGTGCTTAACAGTAGCGCCTGTAGCCAGCGTCCAAAAGAAATTAAAACTACCCTGTATGCCTTCGGTACACTTATCAACATAACCCTTTATGATATTACCCAACAACAGGCTAATATCGCTTTCAAACAACTAGAATCTGATTTCCAACATTACGATCATGACTGGTCTCCCTGGATAGATGGGCCGTTAAGTAAAGCCAATCAACATTTCAAACAGGGTGAAAGTTATACACTGCCTGCTTATATGATACCGTTAATTCGACAGGGTATTGTATTTAGCAAACAGAGTAAGGGTATGTTTAATCCAACCATTGGCAATTTAATTAATCTGTGGCAATTCCATATCCATGATAAACCGAACAGCTCAACCACCGTTATTGGAAATAATGTCAGCAAGGCTGATGCCGCAGCAACTGCACTAATGGTCGCCGGCCCAAAGCGATGGCTGGACATTGCACATTCCATGAAACTTAAATATGTGATGGCAATTGATGAGCATGGTACTATCTACATGAACCCGAAAATGGCAACAAGGATAACCCTGGAAAATCCTGGCTCAACCCATATAATTCTTAGTCATGTACTAACTGCCAATACCCCATTAAGCTTCACGGCAAACCCATCTAGCTGGTATTGATATACTCTACCTATGATAGATTATCGTGCCCATGGGAGATGATCGTAAAGTTGTAGATTAAATGAAATACCCCGCAGAAAGTTGTTGGGGTATTCTTATCCTGGTATTAAGGCAAGACGTTCAGTCCATAGTTATTGAGTTATTATTCTAATATTTCCGCTCTAATCATCCATGGAAAAACATTTTTTATAATCAACACATACATTGCAGGAAGGCGCACGACAGGTATAAATACCCTCAGTGATACATAACTGTTTATAGATAAATTTTTTCCATTTCATATTTTTGTTATTTTTTAAAGCCAGCAAAGGAAAATTATCCATCATTAATTTACTTAATTGATCACGCGACCACAAACCCAGATCTTTCCACAGGTGATCCTGACCTTGACATGCTATAGATATAATATTTGCCAACCACGTTTCTGGCTCAATTTTTTTTGATACTAATTTTGACAGATGTATACGATGACTTAGTAACAATTGATAGACTTCCTCACGCTCATCATCTCGATTATCACTTTGCTCATTTCTATTTTGCACTGCAATAGTAAAAGGTACCGGATCCATATCTGGGAAATGTGTAAGCAGTAGTTGTTTATAGCAGTCTTTGTTCAGACCAAAATTTACTGGTAAAATACCTTTACCGGCTATCTGGCTAGATAGTATGCAGGCGTAAATTTCATCATTATATAGACCTCTTGAAAAGTCCATAATATATCTGTAGGTTTCTTCCAGTAGATCTGATTTTAGCCTGGGTAACATGTTTAATAGAGACGCCATTAAGCAGGTTTTATTGTGATATCACCAAGTATCTGCGCCTGACAGGCTAGTCTCTGGTTCCTGCCACCCATATTTTCGTGTAAGACTTTATCCTCCAGCACTGATGGTTCACTTAGATTACCCAGACCTTCGATGACTTCCATCATGCAGGTTCCACAATCACATTCACGACAACCGTAGATGATGCCTGAACCAACTTTTTCCGATACTTCAATAATACGTGTTCCTACCGGAACGTTGACGGTAAGGTCTATATCCTCAAAAGTTACTTTTGCTTTTGACATTTTATTTCTCCCGAATTAAAAAACTGTTACGAAATTTTAAGAGATGTTTATTCATGACTTATTCAGAGATTATCTGGTATTCCTGTTAATTTTTATGCTATTTTATTTTTACCCGTTGGAAAATTACTTTTGTTAATCTACCGTGCCTGTATCTCAATCATCATTGCAGCCACTTTCTGTGGTGAGACACCGGTAAGAGCCCCCGGTTTATTAACAGCATCACCGAATACGTCGAGAATAGCACCCTCAATGGGGCAGATACTGGCACATTGTGCGTAAGAAAAATCGCCATCGCACTCAGTACACTTTTTGGCATCGATAAGAAAATGTGGACGTGCTTCATAGATTGCGTTACCGGGACATAATGGCTCACAGGCCCAGCAATTTACACAACTTTCAATAATACTTAATGCCATTACATAATCTCCTATGCTGAAACTTTAAATTGTTTGGCAGAAGACTGTTCAATAGTGTGTTTATCCAGTTGGCCGTTATCTGCCATTTCTTTGTAAACAGAAACAATTGATGCTTCGATGGGTTCCATCGCATACTCACCATTAGGCTGTATACCAGCCCTTTCCAATGAGCCCCATGGCTCAAAACCGATTTTTGAACATAATATAGCTTCACAATCGCTGAGTATTTTAATAATTATCTCTAATGTGATTTCAGCATATCCGCAGGTATCAACACCACTGCAATATAAATCAACCTTGCGATGTCCGATAAAGCGAACACCGTCAGATGAAGCTTCGTAGATAAGAAACTCGGTAGCATGACCAAAGTGCTGATTGATTACACCACCGCCAGTGGTGGCAATAGCCATTAATACTGGACGAGTTTCTTTTTTCTTAAGGTTTTGTAGAGATACCATAACTGTATTCTGATTATTATGTTTCATCTCCATTTTTACCTTGATGGCATCATGAACTATTTTTCTTTTTACCATTGCTGCTTCATAATCAATTTTCATTGTCTCTATCTTTTCCATAGAGAATTCACCACTACGATCTTCGCCTAGCATACCCACTGCATCGGCTCGACACTGGCGACAATGACGCATCATATTCATGTCTCCCGCGCATGAATCCTGTAGTGCCATTAATTCTTTATGTTTAGGGGCACGCTGACCCATCACACCATAAAAAGTACCATGTTCGGCTTCAGAAATAAGTGGCATAACATTATGCAGGAACGCACCTTTTTCTTTAACTACCCTGCTGACTTCTTTTAAATGTTTATCATTAACACCCGGAATCATCACTGAGTTTACTTTTACCAGTACACCACGATCAACCAGCATCTCCAGCCCTTTCTGTTGCTGTTCAATTAATATTTTTACACCTTTTCTGCCTCTGATACGGCGATTATTCCAGAATACCCAGGGGTAAATTTTTTCACCAATTTCTGGATCGACACAGTTAATAGTTATGGTGACATGATCAATATTATACTTACACAGTTCATCAACATGTTCAGGTAAAGACAGACCATTAGTTGATAGACAAAGTTTGATATCCGGGGCTTTTTCGTAGAGTTGTCGAAAAGTTGAAAAGGTACGTTCGGGATTAGCCAGAGGGTCTCCCGGACCAGCAATACCCAATACTGCCATTTGTGGAATTTCTGCTGCCACCGCCATCACTTTTTTCACTGCCTGATCGGGGGTCAATACTTCAGAAACGACACCGGGTCTTGATTCGTTAGAGCAGTCATATTTACGGTTACAATAATGGCACTGGATATTACAGGCGGGTGCAACAGCCACATGCATCCGTGCAAAGTGATGATGCGCCTCTTCAGAATAACAGGGGTGGTTAAATACTTTTTGTCTAATCGCTTCAGGCAAATGTAACATTTGATCTTCAGTACTACCACATCTGCCGGATGAACAACCAACTTGCATTTGCTCTGATTGTTGTGACTTATCAGGCACTGTTAATTTCATCGTATGTCTCCTGAAAATTTATGCCCCAGTTTTTATATTCCTGGGAAAGTTAAAAAAACAGATATTACTGAAACAGATAATAAGTATCCTTTTTATCTATCCTGTTAGTATATTGGCATTTCTATTAATAGAGGTGCCCATATATTCAACAATGCAAGTGCCATGCCTAAATAAAAAAATATTTTTCCTGTTGTTTTTAAAGGGTTTTTTATAAATAAAAAAAAGAGAGGTTACATATAAAACAAATGTTACATACATTTTTCAGGGTGTTGTCCGTTATGCTACAAAACAGATATGGTCTGGAGAAATACAATAAGTATCCTTTTCATTCGTTTCAATAATAACTCAAATTTGCCTTACTTTAATATTTAAAGTTTGAATACGATAGGCGATCTGACGTGGGGTTAAACCCAGTAAGCGGGCTGCCTTTGCCTGTACCCAACCAGCCTGTTCCAATGCAGCTATGACACGTTCACGATCATCCATATCCGGATCATCAAGATCAACATTGATTACTGGTTTTACCGCCTGATTTATCGTGCCGCTTTCTTTCAGACCGGCAAGACCAATCACATCACGATCAATGTGGCCCCGCTCACACATGATGGCTGCACGCTCCAGACAGTTTTCCAGTTCACGTACATTACCAGGCCAGCTATGCCGCATAAGTATGCGTATTGCACTGTCCATTATGGTTAGCGATCTACCTTGAATGCGCGAAATTTTTTCTACCAGAAAACGCGCCAGGTCTGGTATATCTTCGGCGTGTTCACGTAATGATGGCATATTAATCGGCATTACATTGAGACGATAATAGAGGTCTTCACGAAAAACGCCCTGCTCAACATCTGCTTCCAGATCGCGGTTAGTTGCCGCAATGATACGTACATCTACTTTTATGGTTTTCAAACCACCGATACGTTCGAATTCACCTTCCTGTAAAACACGTAATAATTTAGCCTGAAATGCGGAGGATATTTCTCCGATTTCATCCAGAAATAAAGTACCACCATCAGCTTGTTCAAACCGGCCTTTGCGTTGTGTGATAGCACCGGTAAAGGCACCTTTTTCGTGTCCAAATAATTCTGACTCCAGTAAATTATCCGGCAATGCGGCACAATTAAGTTTTATAAAAACATCGCCGGCTCTTGGTGAATTGTAGTGAATCGCGTTGGCAATAAGTTCCTTACCTGTCCCTGACTCACCTCTGATGAGTACGCTAGTATTCCACTTTGCAACCTGTCTTACCTGATCGAATACCCGACGTATTAGTGGTGAATGTCCAACAATACTATCGAAACCATGTTCTGATTTAACTTCTCGACGCAAATAGTCACGTTCATCCTTCAGCGCCCGTTGTTCATTGACAACAGTGCGAGACAGGCTAACGCTCTGACCAACAAGAATAGCCAGCATTTCCAGAAAGCGTGCCTGTTCCCCGAGTAAACTACCCCCTGATGGTGGTTGTGCAACAAAAACACCTATTGCTTCATTTTTGTCAATTTTTATTGGTACACCTATAAATGGTAATGCCATATCATAAACGCCAAGACGACCCAGAAAACGAGGTTCATCGGTCAGACGTTCTACAATTATCGGTTCAGAACTTTTCATGATAATACTAACCAGCCCTTCACCTTGCTGATAACAAACCGACTCCAATGGTGCCACACGGTTACCTTCATGCACTGCAAACACCATCAGGTCTCTGCCGTCTTCGTCCAGTAAACTAACCATACCATTTAATAATCGTCCCTGATCATGCAGCAGTTTAAGCACTTCAGCCAGCGTCTGTTTCAGATCAATAGATTTACTTAATACCTTGCTAACAGAATAAAGCGTTTCCAGTTCCGCCTGTATCAGTGCACACATTGCAGCATTCTGTTTTGCTGACGTTATTATTTCGATCATTAAAAATCTCTCTCTGTAGTGGAGAATTTATTGGTAGCCGTATCTGGACAGTGCATCCTGTGCGGGGATATAGATCAATGTTGAATTCATTTTGGACAATTAACACCACATGTAGCTGTAGCTGTTTATCTCCTTGCAAGATTCGTACCTAACCTAAAAAGCAATGGCATGGTTATTAAAAATAACGTAGAAGCGGCCTGTTACCATCCGGTAATTTATCGCTTACTGCTGGTTAAACCCATTGAAAATTCAAATAGAAAACATATATCACGTACCATTATTATGACTTCATAATTTTTGTATACGGGATTTAATGTTGTCGTATTTACGACATGAGAAAATACAAATATGCATTAATGTGGACTTTATGACTAAGGATAACGCACAAAAAAAGTGCCTGATATGACGAAACGCCCAATTTCACTACGGTTAGCTAATCTTTTACAGTACTGGCATGTTTGATGCTAGAAAGCTATTAACTTAACTTTGGTTTTTTCAGGTTTACACCATGTCTGGATATTTATTATTGTTACTCTCAACAGCATTGGTTAACAATGTCGTACTGGTTCAATTCCTTGGGCTTTGCCCTTTCATGGGTGTATCTAACAAACTGGATTCAGCTTTAGGCATGGGGTTTGCAACGACGTTTGTGCTGACCCTGTCTGCTGCTACCAGCTGGCTACTGGACCACTTCATATTAATACCGCTTAACATTGGTTTTCTACGCATCCTGACGTTCATCCTGGTGATCGCCGCTGTGGTGCAATTTACCGAAATGGTGATCCGCAAAATGTCGCCAGCACTCTATCAGGTACTGGGTATTTTCCTGCCACTTATTACTACAAACTGTGCCGTGCTTGGTGTAGTGCTATTGAATACACAGGCACACCATACATTTATCCAAAGCCTGCTCTACGGATTTGGGTCTGCACTGGGTTTCACCTTAGTAATGGTAGTGTTCGCTGGTTTGCGAGAACGTCTGGCAGTAATGCAGGTTCCAAAAGCTTTTGCCGGTGCCCCTATTGGTTTCATTGTAGCAAGTTTATTATCGCTGGCCTTTATGGGTTTTTCAGGACTCACTACCTAGGTAACAACTATGTTTTCAGTCATTATTATTACATTACTCGGCCTGACACTTGGTTTGCTTCTGGGTGCCGCCTCTTCTTATTTCAGGGTTGAAGGGAATCCCGTGGAAGCAGAAATTGAAGCCATGTTGCCAGGCTCCCAATGTGGTCAGTGCGGCTATCCGGGTTGTACACCTGCGGCGGCTGCACTGGCTAAAGGTAAAGCAGAAATTACTATGTGTGTACCGGGTGGCCGTGATCTTGCGCAGAAGCTGGCGACCAGACTAGGTATCAATGTTGACCTGACCGAGATGGAAAACAATGAACCGTTGATTGCACATATTCGTGAAGAACTATGCATAGGCTGCACCAAATGTCTTAAACGTTGCCCCACCGATGCTATTTTAGGTGGCTCCAAACAGTTACACGCTGTTATCAGTGATGCATGTACTGGTTGCGAAAAATGTTTCAGGGTATGTCCAACTGAATGTATTGATATGTTACCTGTTGTGAAAACATTACAAAACTGGTACTGGCCAAAACCTGCTATTGCAACCTGAGCTTAAAAGCTAAGGAACCTCTAAAAGAGATAAGACATGGCTTTAACTAACATAAAACTTTTTAAAATTCGAGGTGGTGTACACCCGTCTGAAAATAAACAGTCTACGGCTGGTAATCAAATCACAAAGGTACCGCTTGCCAGTCGATTGTTCATTCCACTTCAACAACATATTGGTACACCGGCAGAACCCATCGTTAAACACGGTGATAAAATTGGCAAGGGTCAGTTACTGGCTAATGCTCGGGGTTTGATCTCGGCAGCAATCCATGCACCCACTTCAGGTACTGTCATCGCCATTGGAAAATATCCAGCACCACACGCATCGGGACTATCTGTACGAACCATTATTATCGAACCTGATGGTAAAGATCGCTGGGCGAATATTTCACTACCAAACCGTGACCCATTTAACTTCGGCCCTGATGAAATTTCGGCCAAAGTTGCTGCCGCCGGAATCGTTGGGATGGGTGGAGCAACTTTTCCTTCAGCAGTAAAACTTAATCTACGTAAACGTTACCGGCTGGAACAACTGATTATCAATGCCGCTGAATGTGAACCTTACCTCACCTGTGATGATCAGCTCATGCGCGAATCTTCCGGTGAAATTATTGAAGGTGTTCATCTGATGATGATTGCCTTACAGGTAGAAAAAGCAACTGTAGCTATTGAGGCGAATAAACCCGATGCTATTAAGGCTATACAGAAAGCCTGTAAATACCAGAAGAATATAAACGTGGTTACTGTCCCTGTGCACTACCCCATGGGTTCTGAAAAACATCTTGTACAGGTATTAACCGGAAAGGAAACGCCTGCCCGTGCACTAACGGCTGATATTGGTATTGTTGTGCACAATATCGCAACAGCCTATGCGATACAACAATGTATTTGTCATGGTCGCCCACTGATAGATCGCATTGTAACCGTGTCGGGTGGTGCGATAAAAAAACCAGGAAATTACTTAACACCGATTGGTACGCCCGTCTCCTTTCTCCTGAATACCATTGGTGGCTTTACGGAAGAGCCAGCATATCTTATTGCTGGAGGCCCGATGATGGGACAACCTTTACCGGATGTAAAAGTTCCGATTGTTAAAGGTAGCAGTGGCATTCTTGCGCTTACCAGACAGGAAACGGCACAACAAAAAACCATGCCATGTATACGTTGTGGTCGATGTGTCACTGCCTGTCCCTGTGGTTTGCTACCGCTGGAAATTGCCAATCATGCACGCAATAATGACCTGGAGGGGGCATTAAGTTTTGGCCTTATAGATTGTATTGCCTGCGGCTCCTGCGCCTACGTGTGCCCCTCACATATCCCACTGGTACAGTACTTTAATTTCGCCAGGGGTGCGCTAGCAGAAAAACAACAGGCAGCGCATAAACAGGAAGAAATTAAATGTCTGGTGGAAGCACGAAATATTCGTATGGAAGCACAGAAAAAAGCGAAACGTGAGGCCCTGGCAAAACGTAAAGCCGAGATAGCCGCCACAAAGATGCTGAAAGAAAAAACTGAGATAGAAATAGAGGCTAACGCATGACAGTTTATCCCATTAGTGGTCCATACACTCATGAAAACTCCAGTATCAGTCGCACTATGGTATGGGTAATACTGGCACTGATACCAGCAACTGCATTTGGTATTTATCAGTTCGGGTTACCGGCGCTGTGGCTATTTACGATTACTATTCTAGCTTGTGTAATAACTGAATCAGTTTGCCTTTATATCGCGGGTAAGCCCATCAAACCTTCCTTATTTGATGGCTCGGCTATTTTAACCGGTTGGTTACTTGCTATGACCCTGCCACCATGGGCACCGTGGTGGATAGCCGTTGTCGGTGCTTTACTGGCGATTATTGTGGGTAAACAGGTATTTGGCGGAATCGGCCAGAATCTTTTTAACCCAGCCATGGTAGCACGCGTTGCCCTGTTAATTTCTTTTCCACTAGAAATGACGAAATGGGTAAAGCCTCACCCTTTATTTACCGGATCATCACCCGGTTTTATAGAGTCACTCCGTATTACCTTTAATTTACATAACTCGTTTGATGCCGTCTCCAGCGCCACCATTATGGGCTTCGTTAAAATGAAACTCGGCCAGGGTATCGGTTTAACGCATATTCTTAATAGTACCTTTCATCCTTTAAGTCTCGCCATTGGCACGGTTGCTGGCAGCCTTGGTGAAACATCGGCCATATTCATACTCGCGGGTGGTCTATTATTATTATTTCTGCGTATCATATACTGGCCGATACCACTTAGTATGATGTTAAGCATCGCTTTACTGGCAACTATATTCAACCTGATTAATCCAGAGAGTTATCCCCCCGCACTTTATCATTTACTGTCTGGCGCAACCTTGCTGGGTGCTTTTTTCATTGCCACCGATCCGGTTACTTCTCCGGTAACGAAAACAGGGCAACTAATATTTGGCACCAGTTGCGGTGCATTAGTATTCATCATACGCACCTGGGCGAGTTATCCTGAAGGTATGGCCTTTGCAGTCATGCTGATGAACGGGTTGACGCCAATGATCGACCATTACATTAAACCACGTATCCACGGTCGCACCCGCAAGGGAGTTCCCCTCACCTATGACAGCGAACCGGAGTCCGATAATGGCTGAACAAGTGGTGACACATAGTAATAAGAAACATGTCATTTACCTGGGAATTTTGCTGGGTGGCTTTGCCACTATTACCACCAGCTTGCTGGTAATAGGAAATATCAGTACCAGCAAGGCTATTAAGTCACGTTTAGCGGAAGATATGCGGGCATCAGTTAGCCAGGTTATACCGGATTCCATGCATGATAACAACTTGCTTGACAACAAACTGAAGATCCAGCTTGGGAAACATAAAGTGGTTGTTTATCAGGGTATTAAAAACGGTCGGGTCGTTGCCGTTGCCTACGGTGTCAATGGCCAGGGTTATGGTGGCGAAGTTAAACTGATTATGGGTATTAGAGCAAACGGTGAAATACTTGGCGTGCGCGTATTATCACATCATGAAACGCCGGGATTAGGTGACAGAATTGAAAAGAAAAAAAGTAACTGGATTTACAGCTTCAATGGATTGTCATTGAAAAATCCAACCCCGGAAAAATGGAAGGTTAAGAAAGATGGTGGCATATTTGATCAGTTCAGCGGCGCCACCATAACACCACGCGCCGTTGTAAAAGCCGTAAAACAGGGGCTGGAATTATTTGGTCAATATCGAAATGAACTGCTATCCAGAAAAACATTAGTACCCGCGAAACAAAGTTTAAAGAAGGTACCGGATTTTACACATACTTTGACAGGAAAAAATAATGAGTAACGACTACAAAAGTATTATCCGCAACGGTCTATGGGATAAGAATGTGGTGCTAT
Source organism: uncultured Thiotrichaceae bacterium (assembly GCA_964466455.1). GTDB lineage: Bacteria > Pseudomonadota > Gammaproteobacteria > SZUA-229 > SZUA-229 > S010-25. Next base: position 7,039 of record CAYXNL010000019.1, on the reverse strand, counting down.
CACAAGTGCTGGCATTATGTCCGACACTTGCCGTTACCAGTACTGCAACCAATGGACTAGGCATGGGCCTTGCTACCCTTGTTGTTCTGGTTCTTACCGGTTCAGTTATTTCATTATTACGTCATACTATTAGCGAGGAAGTACGTATCCCGATATTCGTACTCATCATTGCTGCCATTGTAACGCTGGTCGATATGGGTATCAATGCATGGTTGCATGATTTACACAAGGTACTCGGTATATTTGTGCCATTAATTGTTACCAATTGCGCCATTTTAGGTCGGGCAGAATCCTTTGCTTTCAAAAATCCGGTACTACCTTCTATCGTTGATGGATTCATGATGGGTCTGGGTTTTACGCTATCATTAGTACTACTGGGCACGATACGGGAAATTATAGGCAGCGGTACCTTATTTGCAAATGCTCACCTGTTGCTGGGTAACTCATTTACTTTTCTGGAACTAAGAGTGATACCCGATTACCACGGATTTCTATTAATGATTTTACCGCCGGGCGGTTTCCTTACACTGGGTTTTGTACTGGCAGCTAAACGTATTATTGAGCGGCGCATACAACGATTAAAAGTAAGTAAAAATGATAATTCAAAAATCAGTCATAATCTCAATGGTGAAAGTGTCGCTGTATAGCAAATACGAAAAAGTGGATAGATAATATGAATATTGGCACTGCATATGACAATGGTAAAAAACAGGTCTGGCTTAAACTGGAAGTTCCTGACGGAAGTACCATAAAAGAAGTGATAGAAAAATCCGGCTTGCTAAAAATGTTTCCCGAAATTGATATCGAAGCACAGAAGGTAGGCATTTTTGGTAGATTGAGCAAACTGAATACTGTCGTACAGGAAGGCAATCGTGTAGAAATATACCGCCCTATTACAGCCGACCCTGAAACAGTTAAAAGGCGAGACAGATAATCATTTACTATTTTGGAACACTCCAGTGTCCAATACTATTAAACGTAGTATTCCCCTTAGCCACTATGCCAACAAGTTACTAACAGGATAGATGAAAAGGATACTTGTTGTTCAAGACAGTCAGCCGCAGGGATGCGGGTGTCGAGCTTACAGGGATGTATTGACGGCGATTTGCACTAAAAAAATTTATTGTGTTATCGAAAACCGGCTGTAATTTTCAGGCAGGGTAAATAGATCCGGATTAACTTTTACCTGTTTATAATCAAGTAGAATTTTTGATTTTTGATTACTGTGCCATTCATGAACAGGCAGACCTTTATCATAATACAGGCCTTTATCATAAATCTGATCAGCAAGATAACAGGGGGTTTGCACCCCCTTAATTGTTCTTTTCAACATCTGCACCTGCTGGGCAGAAAGAACCTGCTGGTAGTTTTTTAGCATTCTGGTAACTTTAGGCAACAAACCTTCTACCAGCTGATAATCCGCACAGGTTTTTTGTTTCTTCACATTCTCTGTTTGAATAGAAGCGAGAATACTGTAGTTAAAAATTGGCTTGCCGGATACCGGCGGTGCATCATCAAGCTTCCTGTATTCAATTTTTGTATTCAGGTCAGGGTTCTTAGCCAATACGTTACCAGGCTTAATAACCAGAATCCTTTTGTCATAATGGCTCACACTGTATATGGCTTTTTTCTTGTTATCGTAAATAATATAGCCACTTTTATCATCCATTTCATCAATTCGTATATAACGTTTTGAAATCAGCATTCTCACTTTATACGGGTCAAGCCCTGACTCCTTTTCCCGATACATTAGCTGGTATACCTTTATTTTTTCTGGCTTCTGCGGCGAAGCAGCATAGGCAGGCGCAATCTGCATTACCAGAAATAAAAAAAATGGTAAGCGGATAAAGCTACGACAGGTAACTATACAACAGCTAATCATAATAAAGGACAGCCCTATTATCTCATAAGAATTGCATGCACCAGACTGAGGCAATGACAGGCCAGTATAAACAGACTATTAACGGATGGAGAATCAGCTTTTCTCATACGGATAGTTTACCGCGTTTATAGCTATAACGGTAGAAACAAAAAACGGCCCCGGTTTGTATACCGGAGCCGAATATAATGAAACAGCTTACAGTGAAATGTTTTTACGATTTTTCTCGACTGTTTTTTCACCAATACCTTTTACTTTGGTAAGGTCATCTACCGTCATAAACTTTCCATTTACCTTTCGATATTCAACAATAGCTCTGGCACGATTTTCACCAATACCAGAAATTTCTGTCGCAATAGTATCTGCATCAGCCGTATTGATATTTACCTGTGCGGCAAATATTGAGGTAGCGGTTGATAGGAGCAGAATAAAACATATACTTATCAGTGATTTCATTTTTCACATCCCTGGATAATTATCCAATAGTTAGGGAACATCTGAACGGGTCTGAGGTTCCAGTTAGCAGTTTTTTATCTACCGGTTTATGCAACCAGGCAGGATAGGAAATATAAAGAAACCGAGAGCTAAGTTCTATCAGCAAATACGGTCATTGGTTGTAAGAAAAATCTGACAGTGGTCATCTGTAAGCTCGACACCCGCATCCCTGCGGCTGACGGTCTTTGAACACCAGGTATCCTTTTCATCCATCCTGTTAGTAAATGTCTGTTTTTCACTCTCTATTCTCTTCTATTCTTATTGTTTTTATTTTACATATTTCGCCTAGTGATGGTTTAATCTGTGCCCAGTGATTACATCCCGGACACAACCAGTAATGGGTGTTTGTATTAAACCCACAGGCACGACAACGGTAATGCATACGTTCTTTCTGCATCATACCAACAGCAATATTCAGATCATCACAAATATGTTCTATATTAAAATCAACCATCCCGTATGACAGCAGTTTACGCATACCCTCAAGACTGGGATGTTCTTTCAGGTTTTCCGACAGGTATTCAATGGCCGATTTTTTACCCTTAATCTGCTCCAGTACTTCGGCAATGGTTATTTGCAGAAATATTTTTTCATGACGTTGTTCCAGCATGGAAAGGTAATCATAAAATTCCTCTAGTGCAGATAACCGTGTATAACACGCCAGCATTGATTCCAGAACAAGTGTAATAGATTCTGGATCCTGACTTTCAATTAGCTGGTAGTGTTTTAAAGCAGCCCGGTCATCACCTTCACGACGCTTCTGATCGGCCAGCAAGATGCTGGCGCGGGTACAGGCACCATCATAACCAAGGGCTTTTTCGGCATTACCAACCATCTGTACAATATTTCCCTTTGTACTTGCTGCCTCAGCAAGTTCACAGTAATACTGGGCGATCATCGGTGCAATTTCAGCAGAATTTTTCTTATGTAGTTCAATCGCAATATCAATTGCCCGGTACCAGTCTTTTTCCCGCTGGTAAATAAAAATCAGGTTTTCTCTGGCTGCCTGTGATTGTGGATCAACAATTAAAACTTCTTTGAATAAACCTTCCGCACGATCAAACCAGCCCGCACCGAGGTAATCAAAACCCAGTTCCAGTAAAATTTTGCTGCGGTATTTTTCGGGTAATGATGGACGTCCGATCAAACCCTGATGAATTTTAATAGCCTTATCTATTTCACCATTTTTGCGGTAGATTTTGCCCAGTGCAAAATGCGTATCAATAGTATCCCAGTTTGACTCAACCAGTTTAATAAAAATATCCAGTGCCTTACCATGCTCATCATTCAGCAGGTAATTAAGGCCCTTGAAATAGTCAGAGGACAAAGAGGATTGCTGTTTCCTGTTTTTCTGTCTGCCTCGGTAAAGCAACCAGAAAATAACAATAACAAGCGGAAATACAGCTAGCGACCAGAAAGGTATTTGGGTGAAATTAAACACGTTTGTTTAACAGATCCAGAAGTTAATATGAATGCTACAGTTTTTCCGCATCATTCATCTGAATAACCAGAAACAACAAAATTGACTGGGTATAAAAATAAAATTGGGTATGAAAATAAAATTAATGTTACAAATATAGACAGTAGTAAATGGAAGTTTAATTTACCATTTGTACTGTATAGCTACTTTTTTCGTACTTATATACATACTTATATACATACTTATATACATCAGGGTACTCAGCTTTTTTTCATTGAATCATTAACCCGCTCACGCAGTTCTTTCCCTGGCTTAAAGTGAGGCACATACTTACCCGGTAACATCACAGAGCCACCGGTTTTTGGATTTCGCCCAGAACGCGGTGGTCGATAATGCAATGAGAAACTGCCAAAACCTCGAATCTCAATACGTTCACCATTTGCCAGTGAACCACTCATTTGCTCCAGCAAACTTTTAACGGCGAGTTCAATATCCTTATAGGCAAGATGACTTTGCTTTCGTGCAATTCTTTCAATCAGCTCAGATTTCATCATTGCACTGGTCAGCATCTCTTCAGTCATAAGCTTTAACCTTCTTCATTTACTTTTGTGTAGTTATTCGAGCAATTCAGAGCAGGCAGATGCCTGCTCTGAATTACCTGTATTCCTACCCGTTTTCAGCAATAAACTAGTCACCGGACTTCATTTGTTCCTTCAACAGATCACCCAGTGTTGGTGCAGCACCAGTCGATTCCTGATTGTCAGAATAGTCTTTTAATGCTTCGCTTTCATCGTCATAATCCTTTGCCTTAATAGACAGTGCAATACCGCGATTCTTACGATCAAACCCAAGTAGTTTGGCTTCCACTTTATCACCAACCTTCAGTATTAACGAGGCATCTTCCACCCGGTCACGGGACAGTTCCGAGGCACGTAATGTTCCTTCAACGCCATCACCCAGATCAATAATAGCAGCTTTTGCGTCAACGGAAGTAACCGTTCCTTTAACAATTGAACCTTTTTTATGTTCCGCTATAAAGGTAGAGATAGGATCCTGTTCCATCTGTTTAATACCCAATGAGATACGCTCACGTTCGGCATCAATAGATAACACAACTGCTTCAATGGTATCGCCTTTTCTGTAGTTGCGAATAGCATCTTCACCACTGTCATCCCAGGAAATATCAGACATATGGATCAGTCCATCAATATCGCCATCCAGACCAACAAATACGCCGAAATCAGTAATTGATTTGATCGTACCACTCACTTTGTCACCCTTGTTATGACTGGCAAAGAATTCATCCCATGGATTCGGCAGACACTGTTTCATACCGAGGGATATACGACGACGTTCTTCATCGATATCCAGAATCATGACTTCCTTTTCTTCACTCAGGGTCACAACGGTTGCCGGATTAACATTTTTATTTGTCCAGTCCATTTCAGAAACGTGAACCAGACCTTCAACACCATCCTCAATTTCAACAAAACAACCATAATCGGTAATATTGCTGACTTTACCAAACAGACGGGAACCTTCAGGATAACGACGAGCGATTTCTGCCCATGGGTCTTCACCCAGTTGCTTCAAGCCCAGAGAAACACGTGTTTTCTCCTTGTCGAACTTCAATACCATTACTTCGATTTCCTGGCCAACTTCAACAATTTCAGATGGATGGCGAACGCGTTTCCATGCCATATCGGTAATATGCAGCAGGCCATCAACACCACCCAGATCAAGGAAGGCACCATAGTCGGTAAGATTCTTGACCACGCCCTTAATTGATTTACCCTCTTCGATGCTTTCCAGCAGTGCTTCACGTTCTTCGCTGTATTCGTTCTCAACCACTGCACGACGGGAAACCACAACATTGTTACGTTTCTGATCAAGCTTGATTACCTTGAATTCAAGCTCTTTATTTTCCAGATAAGTAGTATCACGTACCGGACGCACATCGACCAGCGACCCCGGCAGGAAGGCACGGATATCACCAAGTTCAACAGTGAATCCACCTTTCACCTTACCGGTGATAATGCCTTTGATAATTTCTTCACTATCAAAAGCGGTTTCCAGATTAGTCCATGCTTTCGCACGTTTGGCTTTTTCGCGTGAAAGGCGGGTTTCGCCAAAGCCATCTTCGACAGCTTCCAGTACCACTTCAACTTCATCACCCACTTCCACTTCCAGCTCACCCGCCATATCGGTAAACTGACTGACAGGGATAACCCCTTCAGATTTTAACCCTGCTGAAACAATGACATAACCATCAGAGATATCAGTAACGGTTCCAATAACAACGTTACCTGCTCCCATATCGGTTTCACGCAGGCTTTCTTCAAATAATTCGGCAAAATTTTCGGACATAATAGTTAGATTGTAGTTTAAGATTGTTTGTGCTAAATCCGCGCTGGCTGGCCTGTTATGATACAAAGTAAACCTCTGTAATCTAATGACATAACCCGATGCTGGCAGAAAGAACACGGTTAATTAATAAACAGCCTGTAAAGTAACAGACCACCTGTTGTGCAATAGATACCGACCAGAAATTTAGCAACTGGTTGTTTCTATACGTTCTTTTACCCACTTAAGAACCCTGCTACCAACATTATTAATACTGTATTCAGTGGTATCAATAATGATTGCGTCGGTGGCGGGTTTGAGCGGTGCAACTGTCCGCTTCATATCCCGTTCGTCGCGAAGTCGCAAGTTTTCAGTGAGATCGCAGAGGTTACCATCTATTCCCTGTTCTTTCAACTGCTTATACCTCCTTTTCGCTCTTTCTTCCGGCGTTGCGGTTAAATAGATTTTTAATGGCGCTTCAGGGAAAACAACCGTTCCCATATCCCGACCATCCGCTACCAGCCCTGGTACCTGTAAAAAAGCACGTTGGCGTGCCAGCAAAGCCTGACGAACCGCTGGCATGGCTGCTATTTTTGATGCCATAGAACCCACTAATTCTGTACGAATCAATGTATTAACTTCTGCATTATTCAGGTAAATTTTAAGTTCACCCGCCTGTTCCCGGTATTCCACTGCCAGCGACTGCGCTATCTGCGCTACTTTGCGCTCATCATCTTCCACACCCTCACGTGAGGCTTGCAAAGCAGTCAGGCGGTACAGCGAACCACTATCGAGAATATGCCAATGAAGATGCTGGGCGACAAGCAGGCAGATAGTTCCTTTACCAACACCACTGGGACCATCCAGACAGATAACCGGCGGCTTATTCATCGATCACCTGA
>CAYXNL010000018.1:21921-36966 GCA_964466455.1 uncultured Thiotrichaceae bacterium | reverse complement strand
GATAGAGTACTCGGCTACGAACCGAGCGGTCGGGAGTTCGAATCTCTCCAGGCGCGCCATTTTATATTTTGGATTAACAGGTTAGCAACTTCTTCTGTGGCAAAAGCGTGTTAATCTTCTAACTGTGACAAAATCATAACGTGATTTTGTATCTATTTCCCTCATCAAACCTTTATAATCATATCAGGGAATCTCTCTGGACAAGCCTGGGTGCTATGATTAACCTTCAAGTGCCCAGAGCAGCACGGTGATTGAAAATTCTGGACTTAAGATGTTCATTCACGACCTGTTCAGAAGTTTCTTAGCTAAAAAGGTAGAAGTTCCTTAAATTCAGGAGAAGAAAATGGCTTATAAATGTGAAGTTTGTGGTATGGGGATAGGTTCAATGACCTGTGCAGAGTGTGGTAAAGAACTAGTGCATGATTCAGTAACAACTGAGGATGGAACCGTTGTTTGTGTTTCAAAGTGTCCGGATGATCATGGTATGGTGAAATCACCCACGTGTTGTGGGCAGGATATGACATATTTGCCATAAGCCTTTATAAGCAGGGCAGGGTATACAGTGGCTATACGTTATGTACAGATGAACGCAGAGCAGGTGGAGCTGTACAAGGTGCTCAAATTTGAATCACTGGTACATAGTGGCGGGTTAGCCAAATATGTTATTGAAGAAGGGGAAGTTTGCGTGAATGGTGAGATCGAAAAACGTAAACGCAGAAAAATTATTTCAGGTGATTTTATTGAATTTGATGGTCACGAAATTCAAATGATTGGGCCCCAGTATTAAAAGTGTAATATCCTCTGCCATTTATCGCTTCATTAAATCAAAAATCCATGTTAATGACAGGTACAGGATAAGTGCTATAGCGAAAAAATAAATAAGTAGCCGTAGTGGGTTACGCAGAAAAGTATCTTTTAATGTTTTCTGTGTGCCGTAATATTTACGCTGGTTATACAATGCGCGTGCCTGTTCGGTGCGTTGTGCCTGATAATTTTCGATGAGTTCTCTTGCCTGTTCTTTGTATTGATTGTGTTTTATCCAGATAGCAGGCATAGATATTCCCCAATTACCCGCTGCGGTTTCGTAAAAGTCAATATTATGCTGGCATAGCAATTCGCGTATATCGTCAGCTTCATCATCAGGAACGTTTTTTAATTTAAAAATAATAACAGGCATAACCCATTATACATTGCTACAAAGGGTTTAAAGCTGTTTTTCTGATTTACTAATTACCGTTCTCCTTAGTATGTATCAGGCACTGCGTCGGCAAGCATGGTGTTGTCTGCGATCGCGTAATACACTTTCCCCCAGATGTGTGATCAGTGGAAATTCTATTTCATTATTCCTGCGCCAGTCTCCCTGTCTGATGACAAGAGGATGTTTTTCATTTTTATTCGTTATTTTATTGTTAACAATATTCTGAGCATGAATAAGCCTTTCCATTTTGGCAAGGTCTTTTTCAGTCAGGTTCATGGCAGCTTCTACCCAGATATCAACAATATCAATCAGATTCTGTTCGGTAATCGGGTTGGCGATTTTACCCGCTCTTTTAACGGCTTCAATTGCATTATTGTTACGCATGTGATGTTTGAGATAACGTTTGGTATCATTGATACCATTCCCGGCTTTTGCCAGTATATCAATCACACCCATTTCATATAGTTCTTCGGCAGAGTAGGTTCTGCCACTGAGAATCATACGTTCAGCGAGGCTGGGGCCAATACGTTTAGCAAGCAGATTATAGGCACCCATACCTGGGAATAAATTAAATAGAATTTCAGGAAATCCCATATGGGTTTCACGTTCAGCAATAATAACATCGCAGGATAAGGCACATTCAAACCCCCCGCCTAATGCCTGTCCCTGAATTAATGCAATAAGTGTAATAGGTAAATCAAGATTGTTCATGTTCTGATGAACAAGCTGAATACAACGATGCGCATATTGCTGAAGCCTGGCTTCATCTCGGTTTCTAATTAGTGAGGTAAAGAGAGTTAAGTCACCGCCAAGGTTAAAAATTTTCGGTGAGCGTGATGCGATAATAAGATGTTTAAATGTTCGCTGAGAATGAGTACTGTATAAATTTCTCAGGCGACACTGTAATTGTTCAAGTTCATTGAGCAAGGTCGGGTTAAGGCAGGGACGTGGTTGCGGGTGAAGCCAGCACCAGATTGATTGTGTTGTTGAATCATAGCGAGTATCGAGCTGGGTAAAGTTAACATTCGTTGTAACCAGTTCATCACGATTTATTTCATTGCTATCGTCCACTAAATCTGAATCAAAAATCATTATTTCATTGCTCATTGTTTAACCGTTAACATTACCAGTAGACTTTACCTGATCATGTTCACCACTCTGGTTATAATAAGTAGCAATCCATTACGTTATATAAAGCGCCTTTTATTTTATCTTGTCAAGTGATGAGTTATCAATGATTTATGAAATTAGTTTAAAGTATCTACTTTTTTGTAAAACTTTTTAAAACTTTGTAAAAGGGAAGAATTTTTTAAATTTATTAGTGTTAATATGTTTGACACAATGTACACAATATAAATTCACAGTGATTAAATTTTACTGCTTTCTCATATTGCAGATGTTGTAATGATTTTTCTCTGTCAGGTTATAAAACAGGCTCCATCACTGATTGGTAAAATCATAAAAATATAAATAACAAAATTAAATTACAAAAAATAAACCATTATGACACTCTCTAAAGTAGCTGAAATAATCAGTAATACAGTCGATTGCCCATTGCAGGATATCGTTATGGATGCACGACTGGAGGATCTGGGGCTGGATTCACTTAAAGCCATAACGGTTCTATATGACCTTGAGGAAGAATACGATATCGAAATTCCCAATGAGTTGATTGAATCAATGCATACTGTGGCGGATATTGTTACTAATATAGACATATTACGTAATGCTGTCGCCGCCTGAAAAGACTCCAGGCCGGATTGCCAGGTTAATGGGTTAATTCATGAATACACGTATTGTTATTACCGGTATGGGTGCTATTTGTGGTTCGGGTTTAAATACAAAAGCATTCTGGTCTGCGCTCAGTCAGGGGCAGTCAGCTATCAGACCCCTGCTCCCGAAAATGGATGGCGTTAATATTGCCATGGGGGCAATGGTACCGGATTATGACTGTGAGCAGTATTTCAATGTGGATGAGTTATCGCTGCTGGATCGCTTTTCACAGTTTGCCGTTATTGCTTCGCGTGAAGCATTATTTGATGCAGGGTTTAGCGCTGGTGATGAAACCGTTAGAAAGGCGACAGCGATTATCGGCAGTGGCTGTGGCGGTAAACACACGGATGAAACAACTTATCAGCAGTTATATAAAAAACAACGCACACGTACACATCCATTAACCATTCCTAAGGGTATGCCCAGTGCCGCTGCCAGCATGGTAAGCCGTCACCTCGGCATAAAAGGGCCGGTTTTCTCATTGGCAACTGCCTGCGCATCCAGTGCACATGCCATTGCACAGGGTAGTATGATGATACAGGGCGGTCATTCAGATATCGCACTGGTAGGCGGAACCGATGCACCATTCACCTACGGTCTGTTAAAAGCCTGGGAGGCGTTACGTGTCGTGTCAAATGACACCTGCAGACCGTTTAGTAAAAATCGCTCAGGCATGGTATTAGGTGAAGGGGCCGGTATGCTGGTACTGGAATCAGAAACACATGCGAAACAACGGGGCGCACATATTTATGCTGAATTTGCCGGCTGTGCCATGTCCTCCGATGCCGGGCATATTACCCGTCCGGATGTTGATGGACTTTCTGCGGTAATGAGCAAAGCATTACAGCATGCTGGCGTGGCCATTGATGAGGTCGATTATATCAATGCACATGGTACCGCTACCAAAATGAATGACATTGCGGAAACACAGGCCATTCATAAAGTATTCGGAAAATTCGCACCCAGCATCCCGATTTCATCCACTAAATCCATGCACGGTCATGTATTGGGAGCGTCCAGTGCGCTAGAGTTAATTGCAACGATATTGGCTATACAGCATAATCGGATTCCTCCTACTGCTAATTATACTGATAAAGATACATTATGTGATCTTGACTATGTTCCCTGTGTGACAAGGGAACAGCATGTTGATATAGCCATGTCCAGTTCCTTTGCCTTTGGTGGTCTTAATGCGGTACTGGTGTTAAAAAATTACCGCGATAATATGATCTAAAAAATACTTTTAGCCGTAGAATTACAATGTATAAATAAATCTATTACTGAAACGGATGAAAAGTATACTTACTGTTCATGACACGCTGTAAATACATCCATGTAAGCTTGATACCCGCATCCCTGCGGCCGACGATCTTTAACAGTAAGTGTCATTTTTATCCATCCTGTGATTAAATATCTTTTATTTTGAGTGAAAAAAATGTCTGAAATTGCAATGAAAAAATTAGCTGATAATAGAATCCATCAATATGGTTCGGCTGAAACCAAAAAATTTGAAATGCAGATGGAACGTTATTTTAGCCGGGAATTTAAACGCTGGGAAGGGAACAGAGAAATTCCTGAAACCTATGGTGTTACCTCTTTTGAAGGTGGTATTGCTGCGGTTGCAACCAAAAAAAAATCAATTGATGTTAGTTATAATCAGGATGAACGGGTTTACCGTGCTTTTCTTGATGACGATTATCTCGCTTACACCTGCGCCTGTTTTAATGCTACAGAATCAGATAATGCAGAAGACATTTCACTGGTACAGGCACATAAAAATAAATTTGACTTGCTTATTGAACGAGCCCAGATTGAAGATGGTCAGACCGTTCTGGATTTAGGTTGTGGTTTTGGTGGGCTGTCAAAATATTTACTGGAAAAATTTCCACAGATAAAAGTTATTGGCATTAATCCCAGTCCGGTACAGACACGCTATATCCGTGAAGAATTACTATCGGATGATAATCCGTTTGATAATGACCGGTTTAGTCTGATTCAGAAATATTTTGAAGATGTAAGCGAAGATGAACTACCACCGCACTCACTTGACCGCGTTATTATTCTTGGTATGTTTGAACATGTAACAAATATGGATGAGGTATTCAGACGAGTTGCACAGGTATTGAAACCCGGCGGCAAGTGTATAACCCATTATATTGTTTCAGTTGATACCATTCCGCGTTTATTGAACGCTGACGATAGCATGATTGGGGATTATTTTCCTGGTGGTCATATCTGGCCCTACGCAGAAGGTAGACGACATAATACCCATCTTGCATTTAGCCAGAGCTGGTTTATCAATGGAAAAAATTATCTACGCACGCTTGAGCACTGGCACAGACAATTCTGGAGTGCAATTGAAGATTTATATCCTGCCGTCATTAACATTGAAGAAGTTGAGTACTGGAACCGATATTTCAGTATGTGTAAGGGCATGTTCAGTCCGGAAAATGGCTGTAAATATGGAGTAGGTCATTATGTTTACGAGGCGCGGTAATTTTCAGGAAGTCTCCTGTTCAATCAAACCAGGTAATATTACCGAAACGGATAAAAAGGATACTTATCCTTCTCATCCATCCTTTTGGTAACTTTCTTAAATAAAACAGAAAAACTTTACCAGTTGTCACTACACTAAGCCTATGGCAGTAAGTATTTTGCCAGAACTGCTGCTGATTATTTCTGCTATATTAATCAGCATTCCCCTGTCTATTATATGCGGTGCGGTGATATGTCTGAAAAATTTAACGATGCGCTTGACTACCATCAGTTTCCTGTTCCGGGTAAGCTGGAAATAAGCTCAACTAAACCACTGGCTACTCAGCATGACCTCGGTATGGCCTATTCCCCCGGAGTGGCCGCAGCCTGCAATGCGATTGTTGATAATCCGCATAATGCAGCCAAATACAGTATTCGTTCCAACCTTGTTGGTGTTGTTACCAATGGTAGTGCGGTACTGGGGCTGGGTAATATCGGACCACTTGCCGCCAAACCGGTAATGGAGGGGAAAGCGGTACTGTTTAAAAAATTCTCTGGTATTGATGTCTTTGATATTGAAATTAATCAGCCGGATATAGATCTGTTTGTAGAAACCGTTGCCAGTCTGGAACCAACTTTTGGTGGTATCAATCTTGAAGATATAAAAGCGCCAGAATGTTTTGAAATTGAACAACGACTGCGTGATCGTATGCGCATACCGGTGTTTCATGATGACCAGCATGGCACAGCCATTATTGTTGCCGCGGCGGTATTGAGCGGGCTAAAAGTAGCCGGTAAGAAAATCGAATCTGTCCGACTGGTTGCGTCGGGTGCTGGTGCTGCGGCTCTGGCCTGTTTAAACCAGTTGGTTAGTGCTGGCTTGCGCAGGGAAAATATTATTGTTACTGACATTGCTGGTGTCGTGTATAAAGGACGGCAGCAGCAAATGGATAAATGGAAATCTGTTTATGCGATTGATACCCAGGCAAGAACACTGGATGATGTAATAGAAGGTGCTGATATTTTTCTGGGTTTATCTGCACCCGGTGTATTAAAACCCGTCATGTTAAAAAAGATGGCCGATACACCTCTTGTTATGGCGTTGGCTAATCCGGAACCGGAAATACTACCGGAACATGCACTGGCAGTGCGGCCGGATACTATTATGTGTACCGGTCGATCAGACTATCCGAATCAGGTGAATAATGTATTGTGCTTCCCTTTTATCTTTCGAGGAGCACTTGATGTTGGCGCAACGACAATCAATGAAGAAATGAAACTGGCCTGTGTCAAGGCGCTTTCCGATCTGGTACAGCAGGAAAGTTCCGATCGGGTAATAGAAGCCTATGGCGGTAAAGCTGACATTTTCGGCAAGGATTACCTGATACCCAAACCATTTGATCCCCGCTTAATGGTAGAGCTTTCCTGTGCGGTAGCAAAGGCAGCAATGGACAGTGGCGTGGCAACACGTCCTATCAGTAATCTGTATGAATATCGTCTAAAATTACAAAATTTTAACTATCATACCGGGTTTTTTATGCGGCCGATTTTTGATAAGGTCTGTAAAAGTGATAAAACCCTGGTTTTTGCTGAAGGTGAAGATGACAGAGTATTGCAGGCAGTGCAGCAGATTATTGATAATACAATGGCACGACCGGTACTGATTGGTAACATAGAAGTCATTGAGCAGCGGATGCATTTACTGGGGCTGCGTTTACGTATTGGTAAAGACGTAGAGGTTATTGATCCGCAGAAGTCGGTTGATATCGCCGATTATGCTCGTCAATATCATACTCAGATGGGTCGTAATGGTGCCACGCCAGGAGCGGCAAAGTATATTGTGCGTAACAACCATGTTGTACTGGCAGCATTAATGCTAAAAAATGGTGTTGCTGATGCAATGATTACCGGCGTAATCGGAGGTTTCAGGCGTAATATGGAGACACTTATTGATATTATCGGTCTGGCACCGGGAATACGTCAGGCATCAACACTGGTCGCTCATTTACTGCCAGCACGAACACTCTTTATCTGCGATGTGCACGTAACCCAGAGTCCTGATGCAGATGAGCTGGTTGAATCTACTTTGCTGGCCGCAGATGAAATACGACGCTTTGGTATCATCCCTAAAATTGCACTGGTTTCCCATTCTAACTTCGGTTCATCACCTTCTGCCTCATCATTAAAAGTCCGACAGGCGGTAGCTATTTTGCATGAGACTGAACCTGATCTGGAAGTGGATGGTGAAATGCATGCAGATGCTGCTTTATCTGAAGCGGTACGTCAGCGACTGTATCCAGGTTCAAAATTAACAGGGAGTGCAAATTTACTGGTTATGCCTGATGTTGATGCCGCCAATATTTCCGTTAACCTGCTTAAGGTTCTTGGTGGTGGTGTTACCATTGGCCCAATATTAATGGGTATGAATCAATCCACACATATTGTGACGCAATCGGTAACAGTACGGGGGCTGGTGAATATGAGTGCTGTTGCTATTGAGCAGGCCATACGTCAGAGGGATGCTGAATAAGGCAGTGGCTTTTTTATAGTGCAGCGTTGAAACAACAGGCAAACATTACTGGCTATTGCGGTAAACTAGCCGTTTTTACAGAACAGCAGGTTGGGCATGGCAGTACAATGGTACCCCGGGCATATGCATAAGGCCCGCCGAAATATTACAGAGGCAATGTCGGATATTGATCTGGTAATAGAGGTTATGGATGCACGTATTCCCTTTAGTAGTGAAAACCCAATGGTGGCCGATTTACGCAGGCATCGACCCTGCATCAAACTGTTAAATAAAAGTGATCTGGCCGATGAGACAATTACCCAATACTGGCTGGATCAACTGGAACAGGAACGAGGGGTAAAAGCTCAGGCGATAAATAATAAAGAACCGGAAAAAATCAAAAAATTGCCGCTTCTGTGTCAAAAACTACTGCCGCAGCGAAATTCGGCAGTAAAGAATATTCGAATTATGGTTCTAGGTATACCGAATGTAGGTAAATCAAGCCTGATTAATATCCTGGCCGGAAGAACCGCAGCAAAGGTAGGTGATGAACCGGCAGTAACCAAAAATGTTTCTTCCTCCCAGCAGCAAATTATTCTTCACGGGGGTATTGCGCTATCGGATACCCCTGGTATCCTCTGGCCAAAAATTGATAACGTAAACAGTGGTTATCGTCTGGCGATAACTGGCGCGATAAAAAATACGGCTATTGACTATGAAGATATTGCTATGTTCTCTGCCGATTATCTGTTGCAGTATTATCCTGATTTATTACTGACACGTTATAAATTAAAACAGTTGCCGCAGTCAGCAACCGAATTACTGGATGCGCTGGGTCGCAAACGTGGTTGTTTACAGGGTGGGGGAAAGGTAGACCGGCAACGTGCAGCAGAAATTCTGATTCATGAAATACGTAGCGGTGTATTGGGCAGAATTAGTTTTGAAACACCGGAAATTGTTGCGGTGGAAAAGCACAATAGTATTATTACCCGAGAGCAGACAGATGACGGGTAGCGTTCTTACTTTTTATCAGAGGTTCCCTTGCTGTAAACCGACATAATATCTGACAATGCGCGGATAATTAACCCCTTCTCTGACGGGCTAAAACTATCGAGTTCTTTGATGGTCTGGTTGTTTTCTGCCTGTTTAAGAATAGCATAAACCTGTTTGCAACCCTGCTTACACAGGTTTTCAATATAGGCAGAAAGTTCTGGGTTTAATGTCTCAAAAGGCATAGAACGAGTATAGACGACTATTTATTGGGGATGGTATTGTTGTGCAAGATACGTTTGTGAGCGCATTTCTATCAATCGACTACAGGTTCGATGGAAAGCAAATTCTAGCATAGTTCCACTATATAGTTTTTCCGGTTCCTGTTGTGCGCTGATTAATAGTTTAACCCTGCTATCATAGAGCGCATCAATCAGGTAGATAAACCGTCTGGCTTTATCATCATTGCTGGCGTTCATTTGCGGTACGGCCGAGATAAAAACGGTATGAAATTGCCGGGCAATCTCAATATAGTCCTGAGCGGCTCTGGGCGTATTACAAATAACATTAAAACTGAACCAGGCTATTTTATTTGCCAGAGCAACCGTCTTAATCGAGCGTTTAAACAGGGTTATGCTGGCATTTTTTTGATAAACCCCGGCGCTAAGTTCATGAAAGTGGATCTCCAGTTGTTTATTGTTCTGTTCATTATCCGGCTGCAGGTAGAGCTGAGGCTGTTCAGGCAGGGCAAGACGGTGGTCAATGCCATTATCCAGATGAATCACATGAGTATGCTGTTTAATCAGCTCAATTGCCGGTAGAAAACGTTCCCGTTGCAATCCATTTAAATACAGGTCATCCGGCACCCGATTTGAGGTAACAATCAGTGTCACGCCATTATCAATCAGTGATTGAAGCAACCCCCGTAATAACATGGCATCGGCAATATTGGTGACAATAAACTCATCCAGGCATAAAACCCTGATGTCACGGGCAAAGTCACGGCCAATAATTTTCAATGGGTCCTTCTGCTTCTTCATTTTTCCCAGTTGCTGATGAATGGATTGCATAAATACATGAAAATGCAGACGGCGTTTTTCAGTAATAGACAGATGTTCAAAAAACAAATTCATCAGCCATGTTTTGCCACGGCCAACATCACCCCATAAATAAATACCGTTTTTTGGCACAGTGGTATATTTTGCACGGATATAATTTAGCCAGCGGAAGCCGGTCATTAATATTGGGTAATGCTGTTGCAATGGGTACTGTATTCGGGGCTGGCCAAGTGTTTCACTGACCTGCTGCAGTTCTCGAAGCGTTTGAATCTGTGCCGGGTCTTCAACCATATTCTGTTCCACTATCGCCTGCTGGTATTTTTCAGTGAGTGTCATGGTGGTTAGTCTGAGGCGTATGCAAAAGCGGTGATTGTAGCAGTTTACCGATTTATTGTATGAATCGGGCTGCTTGCAGAGGATTATTCTTTTGCAGTTGATTGTTGCGCGATAGCTTATTTGTTATTATATCCCCCCGAGCAGAATGGGTACTTCGACAGCCATTTTGGTGTTCGGTGCGCGCTCGCTTTTCTTCTCAATTCAGCTATTTACTGTTTAATTCTGTAACTCTGGGCCAGTTTTCATGACACGATTTATATTTGTAACCGGTGGTGTGGTTTCCTCGTTGGGTAAGGGGCTGGCATCGGCCGCGATTGGCGCTATTCTGGAAAATCGTGGCCTTACAGTCAAGATGATGAAACTGGATCCTTATATTAACGTTGATCCGGGAACCATGAGTCCTTTTCAGCATGGTGAAGTTTTTGTTACCGAAGATGGTGCAGAAACCGACCTTGATCTTGGTCATTATGAACGTTTTGTGAGTACGCCCACCGGCAAAAGCAGTAACTTCACCACGGGTAAAGTGTATGAGAGTGTGATTCGCAAGGAACGCTGTGGAGAATATCTTGGTGGAACAGTACAGGTTATTCCGCATATTACGGATGAAATCAAGGCGCGTATTAAAAGGGGAGCAGGAGATGCTGATATTGCCATGATTGAAATTGGCGGGACTGTCGGCGATATTGAATCTTTACCATTCATGGAAGCCATTCGCCAACTGGGTGTGGAACTGGGCAATGAACATGCTCTGTTTATTCATTTAACATTGGTACCGTACATTGCGACCGCTGGTGAGGTCAAAACCAAGCCCACCCAGCATTCAGTGAAAGAATTACGCTCAATTGGTATCCAGCCAGATTTATTGCTGTGTCGCTCCGAGCGCCTGCTGGAAGAAGAGGCGCGCAGAAAAATCGCCCTGTTCACGAATGTACAGGCAAAAGCAGTGATTTCGGCTGTTGATCTGGATAATATTTATAAACTGCCCAAGTGGATGCACGATCAGGGCGTTGACGATATTATTGTGGATAAACTGAAGCTGAATCTAAAACCGGCAGACCTGTCCGACTGGGATAAAGTTGTCCTCATAATGACGAATCCGGCACACGAAGTTACCGTTGGCATGGTGGGTAAATATGTTGACCTGACTGAATCCTACAAGTCACTGAACGAAGCCCTGACGCATGCCGGTATTCATAATAATGCCCAGGTGCATATTCGTTATATTGATTCGGCACTACTGGAAAGCGGTGACACTCAGTCACTACAGGATCTTGATGCCATTCTGGTTCCCGGCGGTTTTGGAGATCGTGGTATCGAAGGTAAAATTATGGCAATCCAGTACGCCCGTGAAAATAAAATTCCATTTCTGGGTATTTGCCTGGGTATGCAATTGGCGGTTATTGAGTTTGCCCGCCATGTTGCCGGTTTAACCGATGCCCACAGTAGTGAATTTGATACTACTACCACCCACCCGGTGATTGCCTTAATTACAGAATGGCAGGACGAGAATGGGCGGATCGAAAAACGTGATTCAGACTCTGATCTTGGCGGCACCATGCGACTCGGTGGTCAGGGTTGTGATCTACAGGCGGGGAGTCTGGTGCGCGAAGCCTACGGGCAGGAGCGAATTACCGAACGCCATCGCCACCGTTACGAATTTAATAACAAATATCTGGCACAGTTTACGGCTGCCGGACTGATTGTCAGTGGTAAATCCAGCGATGGTAATCTGATGGAAGTTATTGAGCTCAGCCGGGATGAAAGCACCGACAATAATAGTATTCACCCGTGGTTTCTTGCCTGTCAATTTCACCCGGAATTTACCTCAACACCACGTAAGGGACACCCCTTATTTACCAGTTATATCAAAGCTGCATTACAGTATCACGCATCAAAAGATATCGTAGCCAAAGCCCTCGCAAAGTAATACAGCAAACCATGCGCAATCAGTAGAATATTTAAGGAGTTAGTTTAATGAATTTATGTGGGTTTGAAGTTGGCCTTGATAGACCTCTGTTTCTCATTGCCGGGCCCTGTGTGATTGAAAGTGAAGAGTTGGCACTGGAAACATCGGCACAGCTAAAGCTAATCACAGAAAAACTGGGTATCCCTTTTATCTATAAATCATCATTTGACAAAGCCAATCGCTCATCAGGCAGTAGTTTTCGTGGACCGGGTATCGAGCAGGGGCTGCGTATTCTACAGAAAGTAAAAGATGAAATCGGGGTACCGGTATTAACCGATGTGCATGAAGATACCCCGATAGATGAAGTGGCCAGTGTTGTTGATGTGTTACAGACACCGGCTTTTCTCTGTCGCCAGACTAATTTTATCCTGCGTGTAGCCGCTACCGGTAAGCCGGTTAATATTAAAAAGGGGCAGTTTCTGGCCCCGGCTGATATGAAAAATGTGGTTGATAAAGCCCGTTCTACTGGTAATAACAACATTATGGTATGTGAACGCGGGGTTTCATTCGGTTACAATAATCTGGTTTCCGATATGCGTTCGCTGGCTATCATGCGCCAGACAGATTGTCCGGTGGTCTATGACGCCACTCACTCGGTACAACTGCCGGGTGGACAGGGAAGCTCATCAGGGGGACAACGGGAACATATTCCGGTACTGGCACGGGCAGCTGTTGCCGCTGGTATCTCTGGGCTATTTATGGAAACCCATCCGCATCCGGAAAAAGCACTAAGTGATGGGCCCAATGCCTGGCCACTGGATAAAATGGCCGCCTTGCTTGACGTGTTAATGCAGATTGATACGGTGGTAAAAAAGAATTCATTCGCCGAACAATCACTTTAGGGCACAATCATTTAATAGAAATGCCCTTTAATCAACCGGTATGACAATGATGGGTTGATTTCCATACCCCTTACTAATTTACTACAACCACAGATTGTATTTTTATTTTTTAACCTAGCAGAGTAACTCAGGAAAAATATGTCGAAGATTACAAAAATCCATGCGCGCGAAATTCTCGATTCACGTGGAAATCCTACCATTGAAGCAGAGATCACCCTGGAAAGCGGTGTTTGCGGTCGTGCTGCGGTACCTTCCGGTGCCTCTACCGGCATACGTGAAGCACTGGAATTACGCGATGGTGATAAAAGCCGTTATCACGGCAAGGGAGTAAGCAAGGCTGTTGCCAATGTGAATGGTGAAATCAGTGATGCTATTATCGGCATGGATGTTAGTGATCAGGAAGGGATTGATCGTAAAATGATTGAGCTTGATGGTACTGCCACCAAAGAACGATTAGGTGCCAATGCTTTGCTGTCCGCGTCACTGGCTAATGCCCATGCTGGTGCTGCCGAAGCGAAACAGCCTCTGTATGCCTATCTGGGAGACGGTTCCGGTCTTATGCCGGTACCGATGATGAATATTATCAATGGTGGCGAGCATGCCGATAATAGTGTGGATTTGCAGGAATTTATGATTCTGCCTGTTGGTGCGCCAAGTTTTAAGGAAGCCTTACGCTATGGTGTGGAGGTTTTTCATACGCTGAAATCCGTTCTCGCCAGTCGCGGTATGACGACTACCGTTGGTGATGAAGGGGGGTTTGCCCCCAATCTTTCATCGAATGAAGAGGCCATTGAAGTAATACTTGAAGCAATTAACAAGGCCGGTTTTAGCGCAGGCAAAGATATTTGTCTGGGGCTGGATGCAGCGGCTTCTGAATTTTATAAAGAGGGCATTTATACCCTGACTTCTGAAGGTAAAAGTTTTCACTCCAATGAATTTACCGATTATCTTGCCGGCTGGGTGGATCAATATCCGATTATCAGTGTTGAAGACGGGCTTGATGAAGGCGACTGGGAAGGCTGGGCCTACCATACTGAAAAACTCGGTAACCGCGTACAACTGGTTGGTGATGATCTATTCGTAACCAACACTTCCATTATACGGCAGGGTATTGAAAAACATGTTGCTAATTCCGTGCTGATCAAATTTAATCAGATCGGTACATTAAGTGAAACACTGGAAGCGATCACTATGGCACATGATGCAAATTATACTACCGTTATTTCCCATCGTTCCGGTGAAACTGAAGACAGCACCATTGCTGATCTGGCCGTTGCTACCCATGCTGGTCAGATTAAAACCGGTTCATTGTCACGTTCAGATCGTATTGCTAAATATAACCAGCTATTACGCATTGAAGAAGCACTTGGTAGTGATGCGGTCTATGCTGGAAGATCAGCCTTTAAACATCTGGCTTAATCATTCACTGGTAACCGGATACTAATTTTCAGGTGAAAATACTCGCTTTTGTCCTGCTTGTCCTGCTGTTCTGGTTACAATATAAAATATGGTTCCAGGATGGTGGTGTTCCTGAAGTACTGGAACTTCAGCAGGAAGTTAATGGCGTAAAAACCAGAGTGAACCAGCTTGAAGAGCGAAATCAGTCTCTGGAGGCAGAAGTTCGCGATCTTAAAAAAGGCCTGCGGGCGGTGGAAGAGCGTGCCCGCAGCGAACTGGGCATGATTAAAAAAGGCGAAGTGTATTATCAGGTAATCGAACCTGCCGGGAAAAATAAGGCGGCTACCGAAAAGAAAAACGAAGAGAAATCTGCTTCTAAAACGTTACCGGTACATACTACTAAGGAGACCGGTAATTACCGGTCTCCTTAGTATGTGCAGAAACAGGTAATATTTTATCTATACTTATGTTTGATAAACCTATGTTTGATAAACCTATGT
>CAYXNL010000018.1:17852-21821 GCA_964466455.1 uncultured Thiotrichaceae bacterium | reverse complement strand
GGTAATATTTTATCTATACTTATGTTTGATAAACCTATGTTTGATAAACCTATGTCCGATAAATTATCAAAGCCGACTAAAAAGCCTGCTATCTGGGCGGTAGTACCGGCTGCTGGTATCGGTATGCGTATGCAGCGTGATATTCCCAAACAGTATTTAACACTGCTGGGCAGACCAGTCATTGCACATACAGTAGAACGTCTGCTTTCTTTTGAAAGTATCACCGGCCTGGTTATTTCCCTGCAAACACAGGATACTCACTGGGACGATATTTCAATTTTATCCAGCAAACCGCTTATTCGCGCGCCGGGTGGTGTAGAGCGCTGTGATTCGGTACACAATGCACTGCAATGCCTGCAACAAAGCCCGCTTTTTAATATTGAGACAGACTGGGTAATGGTGCATGATGCGGTGCGCCCGTGTATCCGTGAATCCGATATTTGCCAGCTGATTGAAAAAGTAGGTAGTAATACAGGTGGTGGATTACTTGCACTACCTGTTAGAGATACAATGAAACGTCAACGATCGGATCAACCTTCAGTGCATAAAACCATTGAACGTGAGGGGCTCTGGCACGCATTAACGCCACAGTATTTTCCCATGAAACAACTGAAACTGGCACTGGAAAATGCAATGTTAAAACATCATCCTATTACTGATGAAGCATCGGCAATGGAACAGGCGGGTTATTCCCCCATACTGGTAGATGGGCATGAAGATAATATAAAAATAACCCGTCCTAATGACCTCCGACTGGCTGAGCTGTATCTTTCTCACTTATTATAATATAGCCGTAAAACAAACAGGCAACTGACTTATGCATCATCACACCACACCTGATAGCGCAGAACAGCAGAAAATAGTGGATACTTTCACATCTCCGCCATTTCGTATTGGTCATGGTTATGATGTACACCGCTATGGTAGTGGTGATCATATTATTCTGGCTGGTGTTAGAATTCCATATGATGCCGGATTCATCGCGCATTCCGATGGTGATGTACTGATCCATGCATTATGTGATGCATTACTCGGGGCGATTGCTGCCGGAGATATTGGCCAGCATTTTCCCGATAGTGATACACGCTATAAAAACATTAATAGTGCTCTGTTATTGCAACATGTTCTTCAAATGGTTACACAGCACGGTTATTGTATTGCAAATATTGATACCACTATTATTGCACAGTCACCAAAACTTTCACCTTATATACAGGCGATGCGAGAACAGCTTGGCCAAATAATGTCACTTGACAGGCAGCAGATAAATATCAAGGCAACCACAACCGAGCAACTTGGTTTTACCGGACGTAAAGAAGGGCTTGCCGTACATGCTGTCGTAATGATTTACAGAAACACAGGCTAATTGCCGGTTTTGTAACCTGAGAAAGACCGAAAACTCGCTATTTATAGTAAAAATCGCAATAATTTAAAAAAAACTATTTACTTTGTTGCGGTTACGATATAAAACATGCTTCATAAGTCTTACAGGAGAACCTGCGTAAACAATAAAAATTTGAATTTATAATGAAACTCGGATTAATTCGGCATTTTCTTATTATTCAATAAATCTGTAAGGCATTGTTTTAGATTATCAGCTTAAGCAGAAATAATAAATAATAACGATTACCACCAAAGGGTATAACTAATGGCAATAGCGAAAAAGAAAGTGAGTAAGAAAAAAGTTACCGGAACAAAAGCAGTAAAAGAAGCTACGCCTGAAAAAAAAATTAAAGCAATTAAAGATGCCTATACAAAATCACAGTTGTATGCGCATATTTCTGAAGATACCGGCCTTGCACGTAAAGATATAGCAGCAGTTTTCGACAGCCTTAATAATGTCATTGAAGGGCATGTCAAATCACGTGGTGCGGGTGAATTTAAAGTACCGGGTCTGCTGAAAATCAAGGTAAATAAAAAACCGGCAAGCAAAGCGAAAAAAAATGTACCGAACCCGTTTCGGCCCGGAGAACTGATGGATGTTGCGGCAAAACCAGCACGTAAAGTGATTAAAGTACTGCCATTGAAGGCATTAAAGGATATGGCAGCAAGTTAAAACGAAGAATTATATACACTTCTTATCTGTGGCTAACTTAAATTTCAATAACTTATAATAATAATCAAAGCAGCGCATGAGATTAACCCTGTAAGGCATTGTTTTACAGGGTTCTTTATTTTATGAATAGAAAATTACTTTACTTGCATGGATTTAATAGTTCACCACAGTCACATAAGGCGCAGGTACTGAAAAGCTATATGACGCAACATGGATGTGCCGAACACATTTTTATCCCACAAATTTCGGAAATACCTGAACAGGCCATTTACATGCTTTCCACGCTTGCTGAGAAAATTTCCCGGCATAACATACTGAGCGTGGCGGGTAGTTCCTTAGGTGGATATTATGCTACCTGGCTGGCTGAGAAATATAACTGTCCGGCAGTATTGATTAACCCGGCTGTTACCCCCTTTAAAACACTGGAAACCTGTCTGGGTGAAAATAAATTTTATTACAGTAATCGAACCTGGATTTTTGATGAAACACATATCCAGCAATTACGTGATATTTATCTTCCACAGCTGATGCATCCACAGAACTTTCTGGTATTGTTACAGACTGGTGATGAAACCCTGGATTATCGAGAAGCTACAGATAAATACCAGCAATCAACTTTGCTTATTGAAGAAGGTGGCAAACATGCTTTCAGTGGGTTTGAAAACCACATTACGCAACTGCTAGATTTCTGTGACATTCAATGTAAAAAGGAATAAAGGAACCACTATGTCACCCGGTCCTTTAATGATTGATTTTGCTGGTACACAAATCAGTGATACTGAAAAATTTCTGTTACAACAGGCGGAAGTTGGCGGGGTTATTCTGTTTACCCGAAATTTTGAATCAATCCAGCAAATTAGTGAGCTAATTGATGAAATACATACACTGAGAAAGCCAAAACTGCTGGTTGCGATCGATCATGAAGGGGGGCGTGTGCAGCGTTTTCATGAAGGTTTTACCACGTTGCCTCCGGCAGCCGCCTATGGCAGGATTTTTCAGCATAATAATAGTCGTGGAAGAATGCTGGCAACCACCGCAGGCTGGTTAATGGCCAGTGAATTACGGGCGATCGGTGTTGATTTCAGTTTTGCTCCGGTACTGGATCTTGCCTATGGTGTCAGTGGCGTTATTGGTGATCGTGCCTTTGCCCGTAACCCCCAAACGGTTGCCACTCTGGCCTATGCTTTTATGCATGGTATGCTTGAAGCCGGGATGAGTGCAGTGGGTAAGCATTTTCCCGGACACGGTGCGGTAGTAGAAGATTCACATATAGCGATGCCAGTAGATCATCGTGAACTGGATGTGATTATGCAACACGATATACTACCTTTTAAACATATGATAGAAAACGGTCTGGCTGGTATTATGCCCGCACACGTAATCTACGATAAAGTCGATATGAAACCAGCGGGTTATTCCTCTTACTGGTTAAATACAATATTACGTACACAGCTAAACTTTCAGGGTGCTATCTTCAGTGATGATTTAAGTATGGAAGCCGCTGGTGTTGAGGGTGGCTTTGGTGAACGTGCAGAGGCTGCATTATCTGCTGGTTGTGATATGGCGCTGGTCTGCAACCATACCGACGGTGCAGTAGAAGCGGTAGAATATCTTAAAGGTTATATTAACCCGACCAGTCAGGTACGTCTGATGCAAATGCATGGCAAGCATGAAAGTAACCGTGATGCATTATTATTGAGTAAAAAATGGCAGCAGGCTATTGTCATGATTACAGCGCTTATTGAATCGCCTGAACAGGAAATGGATTTATAAATAAAATATTTATCGCTGTATTATTCAGTACATCGGTAACAACAATCTATACAAATGCAACTTTATCTGAGAAACGAATGAGCAGAAAAAAACTATTAGTGATTATGGCAAACTCCGACCCGGCTAATCCTGAAGGATTT
>CAYXNL010000018.1:16061-17752 GCA_964466455.1 uncultured Thiotrichaceae bacterium | reverse complement strand
AAAAAAACTATTAGTGATTATGGCAAACTCCGACCCGGCTAATCCTGAAGGATTTTATGCCCCATTATTTCAGGCAACAGTGGCTGCGGCAATGTCACATGATGTGGAAGTAGTATTTACCGGTTTATCCGGCTCGCTGGCAGTGGCAGGGAATGCGCTAAAAGTTGAGTTGAATATTGAAACACACCGCACCATGTACGATGTAATACAGGAAGCACATCGTGCAGGAGTAGTGTTCAAGGTATGCACACCATCACTTAAATTATGGGGAGAAAATTTAATTGAGGAAATAGAAGAAACAGTCGGTGCTGCCTATGTGGTCAGCGAGGCGATGGAAGATGACACGGTAACCTTTACCTACTAAAAGAAGATAAAACTATTTATATGTTACCAGAAAATTCCAGACTAATTTATCAGTATTCGCAGATATCATCGGCACTGGACGTCCTGGCAGAGACGATGAATGACCGTCTTGTTGATAGCCATCCACTGGTATTGTGTGTCATGCAGGGCGGACTAATTTTTTCCGGCCAGTTAATTCCGCGCCTGAACTGCCAGCTTGAAATTGATTATATTCATGCCACCCGTTACCAGAATAATACTATGGGGGCAGAAATATGCTGGAAGGCGGAGCCGGTTTCAAGTTTAAAAGACAGAACGGTATTAATTCTCGATGATATTCTGGATGAAGGCATTACCTTACAGGCAGTTATTCAATATTGTCGCGCACATGGTGCCAGACAAATATTCAGTGCTGTATTACTGCGGAAAATACATACCCATATAGCACAACCGGTACAGGCAGATTTTATTGCGCTGGAAGTTGAAGACAATTACGTATTCGGTTTTGGTATGGACTATCAGGGACAGTACCGACAGCTTGACGGTATCTACGCCTTGCAGGATGAAAAATGAAAATTGCAATAATCGGCGGTAGTATTTTAAGCTGGATTGATGGGTTTAATCTTGCTTATCCGGTGCAACAGAAAACAGTAAAGACAAACTATGGTGAAGCCTCATCAGCTTTTTGTATCAGTACGGTTGCAGATCATCAATTTATTTATCTGAATCGACATGGTAGTAACCATACGATTGCGCCACATCAGATAAATTACCGCGCAAATATTACTGCACTTAAATATCTGGGGGTTACCCATATTATTGCCGCCGCTGCGGTCGGGGGTATTAGTGCCAATATGCCACCTTTACAATGTGTACTGCCTGATCAGTTAATTGACTACACCTATGGACGTCAGCATACCTTCAATGACGGTGATGAGAATACGGTGGATCATATTGATTTTAGTTACCCCTTTGATAACACCTTACGACAACAGCTTTTACTGGCGGCACAACAGCATTCCATACATTGTGAGAGTAAGGCAACTTATGGTGTCACCCAGGGGCCGCGTCTGGAAACGGTTGCAGAAATACAGCGTATGCAGAATGACGGTTGTGATATTGTCGGTATGACAGCCATGCCAGAGGCCGCACTGGCGCGTGAAGCGGGTATTGCCTATGCAAGCTGCGCCATCGTAGTTAACTGGGCGGCAGGTAAATATCCGGCGCAACACGGCACCGGTGTCAGTATATCTATGAAGGAAATAAAGGACTTTATTAAGCAGGGTGACATTTTTCTACAGACGATAGTCAATACTTTTCTTATTGCAACACTGGATAATCAATAATCA
>CAYXNL010000018.1:2977-15961 GCA_964466455.1 uncultured Thiotrichaceae bacterium | reverse complement strand
AATCAGTAATCAGTAATCAGTAATCAGTAATCAGTAATCAGTAATCAGTAATCAGTAATCAGAAAATTATTTTCTGTTTATTTTACTTCACCACCCAGATCATTATTAAACAGATCCTTGTTATCAAGTTCATCATCGGGTGGGTGACCGTCATAAATGACATATTTTCGGTGTTGCAGCCAGGCATCGCGAGTAAAGGCATATATATCGGGTGCAATTTCATTAATGATATTGGTTGCTGCTAATAGATTGGCTCGTTTATCAATATATTTAATAGAGAAAGTTATCAGTGACTGTCTTAATGTCTGGCGTTTGAAGATAGGATCAAAATAAGTCCAGTCTACAACCAGACCGGAAGCATTACGAATGGTTGATGGACCAAGTAGAGGCAGAACAATATAAGGGCCACTACTAACCCCCCATGTCGCCAGCGTCTGACCGAAATCTTCATTGTGTTTAGGCAGGTTCATTACCGTTGAAACATCAATTAAGCCCAATACGCCGAAAGTGGTATTAAAAACAACACGTGCTGAGGTTTCTACCGCATCACCAGGCTTGAACTGTAGAAGCTGATTGAAAAAAACGACAATATCATCGAGGTTATTAAAAAAATTACTAACACCCAGGCTGGCAAATTCCGGCATAATATACTGATAGCCTTCTGCTATGGGTTTTAATGTAAATTTATCCACCGTCTGGTTAAATTTAAACATGCTGCGATTATAGCTTTCTAATGGGTCGTCCGGGTTTGGTGGGCCTTTGAGCGTCGTGCAACCGCTAATAAAAAAGACAGTAAACAGAAAAATAAAATGACGACAGGGTTTAAAAAGATAGGGTTTTATCACTGTATTTTTTATTATTTATAGAAATATAAAGGTAAAATTGTCAGGGTTCTTCGCATCAGGAAAGCTCTGCTATGGTATTACTCATAACTTGTCAGCAATTCAGTTAATAGTTGATTCAGTCAATAGTTGATAAGCTAGCCTGGCGATATTTTTCGAGCCACCACCATGACCGAGTTGCGCTCTGACCAATGATAGCTCATGGCGCATCTTTGTATTGTAGTTCTGATTATCAAGTAATTGTAGTACTTCCCTGGAAATATCGTCGGGGCGAGCCTTATGTTGAAGGAACTCCCTGACAATTTCCCGATTGGCAATAATATTCATTAGTCCCACAAACTTAACGATTGCCAGACGGCTGAGAATAAAATAACTTAATGGTGAAACTTTATAAACGATAACCATAGGAATGCCTAATAGTGTTATCTCCAGTGTTGCTGTTCCGGAAGCCGCTATAATAACATCACAGCTTTGGCTAACATCATAAAATTTGTCTTTAATTATCTGTACATGTAACGCGCTAAGGTCAGCATCAAAAGGCCTGAGATTATCATAATGAATGGTTGTTGCAAGCGGTAACACAAATTGAAGATCCGGTTTATGCTGAATTAAAATTTTTGCTGTATTAATAAGAAGGGGTAATATCCGTTTGATTTCATCCGCACGGCTACCGGGAAACAGGCCGATGCTTGTTTTATTTTCAAGCTGTAATAACTGGCGTGCCTGATCCGTTGTTTTATCTGTCTGAACTTCATCGGTTAGAGGGTGACCGGTAAAGGTAACTGGTACGCTGGCCTGTTTGTAGTAGTCGACCTCAAAGGGCAAAATGACTGCCATATGATCAATAATTTTAGCCATTTTATAAACCCTTTTGGGACGCCATGCCCAGACCTGGGGGCCAATATAAAAGAGTACCTTGATGTCACGGCGTTTGGCAAAAGCTGCCAGACGTTGATTAAATTCCTGATAATCAACCAGTATTAGCAAATCGGGTGAATGTTGCTCGATATAACATTGCAGACGAACCAGCTCTGCTTTAATACTGCGGTATTTCAGCAGGACTTCAACCAGTCCCATCACCGCCATCTTCTTTATATCGGTGAGGATTTCCACCCCGGCTCTGCGCATGTTATCTCCACCCATCCCGACAAAATGTAATGTACTATCGATTGCTCTTAGCTCATTAACCATACGCGCTGCATGGGCATCGCCGGAAGCCTCTCCTGCGCTGATTAGAATGGTTTTACCTTTTGTCATTATTATGTCGCGATTATCTGTTATATTTGTCATACTTCTACTCAGCAGGGTGGTAGAAACACCGGTTGATTTTTTTATGATAAGGTTCCTTAAATATAACCAGATCAATCAGCTAATTTTACCTTAATGAAAATAACATTGCAGGACGAACTGCCACAGCCCGATGGGATACTGGCTGGTACCGATGAAGCGGGACGTGGGCCGCTGGCGGGGAATGTGGTTGCAGCGGCTGTTATTCTGGATCCGCAACGTCCTCTTGCTGGCCTGGATGATTCAAAAAAACTCAGTGTAAAAAAACGTGAATATCTGGCACAGGAAATTAAACGCTATGCACTGGCATGGTCTGTCGTCAGTATCAGTCCGGCGCAGATTGATGAAATGAATATACTACGCGCCTCGCTCTACGCCATGCAGCAGGCAGTGTGCCGGCTATCAGTAAGGCCCGATCATGTGTTTGTCGATGGTAATCATCTGCCGGATAATTTACCCTGTGACTCATCTGCAATTATCAAAGGTGATGCGCGGGTAGCAGAAATCAGTGCAGCATCTATTCTCGCCAAAGTAGAGCGTGATGCACAGATGCTTGTCCTGCATCAGCGTTACCCGCAATACGGGTTTGATGCACATAAGGGATATCCGACTAAAACCCATCGTGAAAAATTGCTTGAATTTGGGCCTTGTCCCGAACATCGGCGTAGTTTTGCTCCGGTCAGACAACTTATACAACTCCCGTGAGTGCTATTCTGATGAGTATCCAGATCTAAAATAGATAAAAAAACCTGATTAAATCCACCATAGAAATCTGATTTTGATACACTAACAGCTCGAATCTACGAGTTGAATTTAGAGGTTTTTTTGGTGACAGTCTGCCCCGGTTTTATCCATTTACGAGTACATACCGAGTACTCCCTGGTTGACGGGCTGGTGCGGATAAAACCGTTGATGCAGGCGGTTGCAGAGGCGGGTATGCCAGCAGTAGCATTAACCGATCAGAGTAATCTGTTTGCCATGGTCAAGTTTACCCGCGCCGCGCTGGCTGCTGGTGTAAAACCGGTTATCGGGGTGGATGCACTGGTGCGACGTGATGAGCAGGAGGCTCCTTTCCCGCTCGTCCTGTTTGCGCAGAATCGTGAAGGGTATCTCAACCTGTCTCAACTAATTTCCCGCAGTTATCTTGAAGGCCAGCATGGTGGCGTGCCCGTGATGAAGGTACAGTGGATAGAAGAACATGCCGATGGGGTTATCGCTCTGTCCGGCGGGCGACAGGGGGATATTGGGCGTGCCTTGCTCTCGGGCAAACCTGCACAGGCAAAACAGCATCTGCAGCACTGGTGCCGGGTTTTTGGTGACCGTTTTTATATTGAATTACAACGTACCGGACGCGAAAATGAAGAAAGTTATATTGCCGATGCAGTTGAACTGGCGATTGCTACCGACACCGCAGTAGTAGCGACCAATGATGTCCATTTTCTCAAAGCGGATGAATTTGATGCTCATGAAGCCAGAGTTTGTATTCATGACGGGCGCACCCTGGATGACCCCCGGCGTACAAAAAATTATAGTACGCAGCAATACCTGCGCAGTGTGGAGGAAATGCAACAACTGTTTGCAGATATTCCTGAAGCACTGGAAAACACGGTTGAAATAGCTCGGCGTTGTAATTTTGAAATCAGCCTGGGGAAAAGTTTTCTACCTCAGTTCCCGATACCCGAAGGTGAAACCGAGAATGACTATTTTACCCGGGTATCTGCTGAAGGGCTGGAGCAGCGGCTAAAAATGCTGCTTGATGAAACCGCAGAGGATTACCCCCAACGCCGTAAAAAATATATCGACCGGTTACAGACGGAACTGGATGTTATTATTAATATGGGATTTCCCGGCTACTTTCTGATTGTGGCAGACTTTATTCAGTGGTCAAAAAATAACGATATTCCGGTCGGACCGGGGCGGGGATCCGGTGCCGGTTCACTGGTGGCCTATGCGCTGAGAATTACCGACCTTGATCCGCTGCAATTTGACCTGCTGTTTGAGCGTTTTCTCAATCCTGAACGGGTGTCTCTGCCGGACTTTGATATTGATTTCTGTATGGATGGACGTGATCGTGTGATTGATTACGTGGCGCGTACCTATGGTCGTGACAGTGTTTCACAAATTATTACTTATGGCACCATGGCCGCCAAGGCGGTGGTACGTGATGTTGGTCGAGTGATGGG
The DNA here is from genome assembly GCA_964466455.1 of uncultured Thiotrichaceae bacterium. GTDB lineage: Bacteria > Pseudomonadota > Gammaproteobacteria > SZUA-229 > SZUA-229 > S010-25. The sequence goes on along the minus strand of CAYXNL010000018.1, from coordinate 11,649 downwards.
GCAACCTTATGGTTTTGTCGATCGTATTGCCAAACTGATTCCATTTGAGTTGGGTATAACACTTGACAAAGCGCTGGAGGAATCGGACGAGTTAAAAGCTGCTTACGAAAACGAGGAGGAAGTAACGGCAATTATCAATCTGGCGCTGAAGCTGGAAGGAGTGGCACGAAATGCCGGTAAACATGCGGGTGGGGTAGTCATCTCACCCACTGTACTTACCGACTTCAGCCCGCTGTACTGTGAGGAAGGCGGGCGGAGTATAGTCACTCAGTTTGACAAGGATGATGTGGAAGCGGTAGGGCTGGTAAAGTTTGACTTTCTTGGTCTGCGCACGCTCACTATTATTGACTGGGCGGTCAAGCACATTAATCGTCGCCGTAAAGTAGAAAATCAGCAACCGTTACAGATAGAACAGTTGCCACTGGATGATGCCGATACTTTTGTTCTGTTGCAGGCGGCCAATACTACAGCTGTTTTTCAGCTTGAATCACGGGGGATGAAAGATCTGATTACCCGTCTCAAACCGGATAGCTTTGAAGATGTTGTGGCGCTGGTGGCATTATTTCGCCCTGGACCATTGCAGTCAGGCATGGTGGATGATTTTATTAACCGTAAGCATGGTCGGGCAGAAGTGGATTATTTTCACCCGGATCTGGAAAAAGTATTAACCCCGACCTATGGCGTTATCCTGTACCAGGAACAGGTTATGCAGATTGCCCAGGTACTGGCAAATTACACGCTGGGTGGGGCTGATATGCTGCGCCGTGCCATGGGCAAGAAAAAACCGGAAGTCATGGCTGAGCAGCGCGTATTATTTATGGAAGGCGCAAAAGCCAGAGAGGTTGATAGCGATCTGGCCAGTATGATTTTTGACCTGATGGAAAAATTTGCCGGTTACGGCTTTAATAAATCACATTCGGCCGCTTATGCATTGTTGTCCTATCAGACTGCATGGTTAAAGTGCCATTATCCGGCTGAGTTTATGGCCGCTGTGATGTCAGCCGATATGGATAATACCGACAAGGTGGTCATCCTGATTGAAGATTGCCATGCACAGAAAATTACTGTGCTACCACCGGATATCAATCGTTCCGTGTACCATTTCAGCGTGGCCAATCCAGCAACAATCATTTATGGACTGGGGGCGTTAAAAGGGGTAGGTGAAGCAGCGCTTGATGGTATTGTCAAGGAGCGGGATGAAAACGGCCCGTTTGTTGATCTGTATGATTTCTGCCGGCGCAGTGATACCCGCAAGGTTAATCGCCGGGTGATGGAGGCATTGATTAAAGCGGGTGCGCTGGACTCACTAGGAAACAACCGTGCCAGCCTGATTGCCAGTCTAACAAAAGCTGTACGCCTTGCTGAGCAGGAACAGAAAAATGCCAGTGTTGGTCAGCATGATATGTTTGGCACCGTGGACATCTCACAGAATGAAACGCCGGTACATATTGTGCAGATTGATGACTGGGATGATGATACCCGCCTTGCCCGTGAAAAAGAAACACTGGGTTTGTATCTTACCGGACATCCGATTACCCGTTATGAAAAGGAATTGAAAAATTTTATTGAATGCAACTTTGCAGATGTGCCTTCACTGGTGCCGGAGACGGAAAAAAACAACAAAACTTATGGATATAAAAAATCGAAAAAACAGGTTTGTTTAGCTGGCCTGTTGATTGGGTTACGGGTAAGAAAAACCAGCCGTGGCAGCAAAATTGTTACGGCCATTCTAGATGATCGTAGTGCACGTATTGATATGGTACTGTACGAAGAAGTACACGAAAAATATTCTCACCTGCTGGTTAAGGACAAACTTTGTATTGTCGAGGGCAGTGTCAGCTACGATGATTTTAATGCTTCTTATCGTGTTACCGCCAGTGCAATTTATGATATTACTCAGGCTCGGGAAAAGTTTTCCCGTGGGCTGAAAATCAAACTTGACCGTTCACAGGCAAATGGCAACTGGTCGGATAGCAAGCTATCGCAGCAGTTAATGGAAGTATTGCAAACCTATAAAGATGGCCGTTGCGCGGTGATGATCGATTATCACAATGATGGCAATACTTCCTGTCTGAAACTTGGTGAACAGTGGCAGGTGGCACCTTGTGATGAACTGTTATACCGGTTACAGAAAATTTTTGGAAAACAGCAGGTCAGTCTTCAGTATTACTAATTACCGTTCTCCTTAGTAAGTTGGTTATAATTTAGAGGCTTGCTGAGAAAATAAATAGATGAGAATACATGTCCATTTCCGTTGAAAACAAAGGTGAAAAAGAAATTGAAGATTTGCGTGAACAGTTACGTTATCACGCCTATCGTTATTATGTGCTGGATGAACCGGAAATTCCTGATGCAGAATATGACCGGCTTTACCGGAAACTACAGCAACTGGAGAACAACTATCCCGAACTGATTACAGATGATTCCCCGACGCAGCGTGTCGGTGCCTCGCCACTGACTTCCTTTGAGCAAATAACTCATCGCCTGCCTATGCTATCACTGGATAATGTCTTCAGTGAAGAAGGGCTTGCCGCATTTAATCAGCGTATTCAGGAGCGCTTGAATACACCGCAGCAAATTGAATATGTAGCCGAACCCAAGCTAGATGGTCTCGCCATCAGTTTGTGCTATGAGAAGGGTCGTTTAAAATACGCTGCCACACGCGGTGATGGTCGTATCGGCGAAAATGTAACACAAAATGTTCGTACCATTGAAGCGATACCACTGCGACTGCGCAACGAATCTTATCCGCCATTACTGGAAGTGCGAGGTGAGGTTTTTATGCCCAGAGCCGGATTTGAAAAACTCAATCAGCAGGCACGCAAAAATGGAGAAAAACCGTTTGCTAATCCAAGAAATGCCGCTGCGGGAAGCCTGCGTCAGTTAGATCCAAAAATTACCGCACGTCGTCCATTGAGTATGTACTGCTATGCCGTTGGTATGGTAGAAGGGGGAGAATTGGCCCGAACGCATAGTGCGCTACTGCAACAGCTAAAGTTATTTGGTTTACCGGTGTGTCCAGAAATAACTGTTGTCCAGGGAGTGGCAGGGTGTATGGATTATTACCATTATCTATTGCAGAAACGTGAAACATTGCCTTATGGTATTGATGGTGTTGTTTACAAGGTTAATGCTACCGATCTGCAACAGCGTCTGGGTTTTGTTGCTCGCGCACCACGTTGGGCGATTGCACATAAATTCCCGGCAGAAGAGGAAATTACCGAAATCATGGATGTAAATTTTCAGGTTGGGCGTACCGGAGCAATTACTCCAGTAGCGCGTCTGAAACCAGTGTATGTCGGTGGGGTAACCGTCAGTAATGCCACCTTGCATAATATGGATGAAATTCAGCGCAAAGATATTCATATTGGCGATCAGGTTATTGTTCGCCGTGCCGGTGATGTTATTCCTGAAGTTGTCAGTGTGGTGTTAAACAGGCGAACGCCTTCTGTTACTCCGGTAATTATGCTAACCCACTGTCCAGTTTGTGATTCTCTGATTGAGCAGCTTGAAGGCGAAGCGGTAGCAAGGTGTACCGGTGGTTTGTTCTGCCGGGCACAGCGAGCAGAAGCGATCAAGCATTATGCGTCACGCAAGGCAATGGATATTGATGGCCTTGGTGACAAATTGATCGAGCAGATGGTAGGTGAAAATATAGTAAAAACACCAGCAGATTTGTATAAGTTGAAAATTGAACAGCTTGCCTCGCTGGAACGTATGGCCGAAAAATCGGCAGATAATATTATTCAGGCAATACACCGTAGTAAGCAACCCACCCTGGCACGTTTTATTTATGCCCTGGGTATTCGTGGGGTAGGTGAGGTAACCGCAATAAACCTGGCTAATACTTTTATGTCGCTTGACGCACTGATGCAGACCGATTATGAAACCCTGCAACAGGTACCCGATATCGGTCTGGTGGTTGCTCGGCATATTGTTACTTTTTTTCAGCAGACACACAACCGGGAAGTTATTACTGCAATACGCAGCAAAGGTGTAACCATCATCAATCCAGAAAAACCAGCGGCTGAAAGCCTGCCATTGCAGGGTAAAACGTTTGTTATCACCGGTACACTACCCAGCCTTTCGCGTGAGGAAGCCAGGGCTATGCTGATTGCTGCGGGAGCAAAGGTTAGCAGTAGTGTGTCAAAAAAAACCGATTACCTGCTCGCCGGTGAAAAAGCAGGCTCTAAGTTAGGTAAAGCTCAGTCTGTTGATGTTGAAATAATAAACGAAGAAACACTGTTACAGTGGTTATCCACATAACCTGTCAGCCAGATATACTGCTTTAATACCCTGCAACAAGCGGTGGGAAATTAACCCGAAAGAGATTTAAAATGGATAATAGTATTGGATAAAACAATTTCATTTAAGCGTGCTTTTCAAACCCTGCCGGTTAGTGCAAAGTTTAAAACTCGGCCGGAAGATTTTATCGTTGATGAGCATATTGCATTTACATTAACGGGTGAAGGCGAGCATTGCTGGCTGTATATCCGCAAACGTTTAATGAATACCGATGAGGTCGCGCAGAAACTGGCACGGTTTGCCGGGGTAAAGTCTGTTGCTATTGGTTATGCCGGCCTGAAAGATAAATATGCAGTCAGTTCACAATGGTTTAGTGTGCAGTTGCCTGGCAGAGACAACCCCGACTGGCATAATCTGGAAACCGAGCAGCTTCAGATACTGCAAGTTACCCGCCACTGCCGAAAGATTCAGCGTGGTGCGTTGTCTTATAATCATTTCCGTATTCTGTTACGTGACATTGAGTCTTCAGTCACGCGTGATGCGTTTACTTTGCTTGCTCAACGTTGCAAAGATATCGAACGTACAGGGGTGCCAAATTATTTTGGTGAACAGCGTTTTGGTCATCAGCGGAATAATCTGGAGGCGGCGATTACGATGTTCCAGTCAGCGCAGGCAGGTGTCAAGTTATCCGGGCGGAAAAAGTTTTCCCGTCACAAACGTAGTCTGTACCTGTCTGCCGCACGTTCATGGTTGTTTAATCAAATATTGTCAGAGCGTATTGATGCTGGAAACTGGGATCAATATCTACCCGGTGATGCGTTTATGCTCGATGGCAAATCTGCCTGTTTTAAAGATGATGACAGTGCTGATATATCCCTGCGCCTGATTAACCATGAAATTCATCCTACCGGCTGCTTGTGGGGGGAAGGTGATATGATGACTACGGCAAACAGTTCTGCGCTTGAAATGCAGGTGATTAACCACTTTCCGGAACTGCGTGACGGATTGCTTGCTGTCAGGGTTCAACTAATGCGCCGTGCATTGCGATTATGTCCACGCGGGCTACAGATAGAACAACAGGATAATAATGCACAGCTTGAGTTTGATCTACCGGCGGGTTGCTATGCAACGGTGGTACTGGATGAAATGCTGAGGAACCTGACAGTCAACCGGTCGTTGCACATGGCGTAATATTTTCCGTTTAGTGTTGAATCATGCTAGTATCTGTATCATATAATTCATCATAAATTGTGTTTTTCCTGCCTGTCTATTTTTATAATTATCACTTATGAATCCGAACTATCTTGATTTTGAACAACCCATTGCCGAACTTGAGGCTAAAATTGAAGAGCTACGTTTTGTTGGTGATGATAGCGAAATTAATATTGGTGAGGAAATAGGTAAACTGGAAGAGAAATCCCGCAGTCTGACACGATCCATATTTACCAAACTCTCCGCCTGGCAGACCTCAAAACTGGCTCGTCATCCAATGCGCCCTTATACGTTTGACTATATTGAGCGGATTTTTACCGATTTTCAGGAATTACATGGTGATCGGGCTTTTTCTGACGATGCAGCACTGGTTGGTGGACTGGCACGTCTTGATGGCACACCAGTAATGATTATTGGTCATCAGAAAGGCCGTGATACCAAGGAAAATATTCGGCGTAATTTTGGTATGCCACGCCCGGAAGGTTATCGTAAAGCACTACGTATGATGAAACTGGCTGAGCGTTTTCGCCTGCCGGTTCTTACTTTTATTGATACGCCGGGTGCCTACCCCGGTATTAATGCGGAAGAGCGCAACCAGTCTGAGGCCATTGCGCGTAATTTGTTTGAGATGGCGGCGCTGGAAACACCGATTGTCTGTACTGTAATTGGTGAGGGTGGCTCTGGTGGCGCCCTTGCCATCGGCGTCGGTGATCGGGTCATGATGCTTGAGTACAGTACCTATTCGGTTATTTCACCGGAAGGCTGCGCCTCTATTTTATGGAAAAGTGCTGAAAAAGCATCGGATGCTGCTGAGGCGATGGGCATTACTGCAAAAAGTCTGCATAATCTCGGCCTGGTTGATCAGATTATCCGCGAACCGCTGGGTAGTGCGCATCGTGATGTTGATGAAACGGCACGTAATATCAAGCAGGCGCTGATTCAGGCGCTGGAAAGTTTCGAAAAAGTCAGTATTGAACAGTTATTGGAAACCCGTTATCAGCGATTGACTTCTTATGGCGAGTTTCTTGAAGAAACGAAGAGTTAGCACACTGTAAACGGATATTTTACGGCAGCGTCAGCAATGAATTTCCTTCAGCGATTCCAGCAAACTCTGGCATCGTTGTCTATCACCCCGGCACAACAGAATATTACCGTTGCCTACAGTGGTGGTCTCGATTCCCATGTACTGTTGTCTGCCTGTCATGCAACGGGTTTGTCCATACATGCCATACACATCCATCATGGCCTGCAAAGTGAGGCCGATACCTGGGTGCAACATTGCCAGAATATCTGTCGGTCACTGGCGATTCCACTTGATGTTTACTACGTAGACGCTCATCCCGTAGCCGGTCAAAGCCCGGAAGAGGCTGCGCGCATTGTGCGTTATCAGGCAATTGCACAGGCTATGCAGGCAGGTGGCATCCTGTTTACAGCACAGCATCTCGATGATCAGGCAGAAACCTTTTTATTACAACTGATGCGCGGTGGCGGCGCAGCAGGGCTGGCTGCAATGCCATTATCACGCCCCTTTGGTGTGGGCAAACTGGTACGGCCATTCCTGTATTTTTCCCGAGTGGAAATTCACCACTATGCCTGTCAGCAAAAACTGAACTGGATTGATGATCCAAGTAATGCCGATACGCGGATTGACCGTAATTATATCCGCCATGGCGTTATGCCAGTTTTGCAACAACGCTGGCAGGCTTGTGTAAGCAGTTTGTCGCAGGCGGCTTCACAACAACAGGATAATCTTGAGATTATTGAAGCGATGGCAGCGATTGACCTGGCAGCGGTAACAAGCCGGCAGCCAGACGTATTAAACCTGTCTGCACTGCTGCAATTATCACCAGGCAGACAGAAAAATATGCTGCGATACTGGCTGCGTACCTTAACCGGACGGGCACCAGCACAGACGATACTAAACGAAATTATTAGCTCTGTGCTATATGCTGCGGTCGATGCAAAGCCATTAATACAGTGGCAGGACATCCAGATCCGGCGGTTTCAGAGTAAACTGTATTTATATCAGCATACCAGCCACTTTGACCCGGCACAAACTTTCACCTGGCAACCCGTAGAGCCATTGCAGATAGAAAGCGCTGGTATCTGTCTAAGAGCCGTTAATAGTGATAGTGGTCATCGGTTCAAAATAGATTTAATAAATAAAACATTACTGATACGCTTCAGACAGGGCGGTGAACGGATTCAGCCTGTTGGCAGAAAGCATCACTACCGACTCAAATCACTGCTTCAAGAAGCCGGTATTCCACCCTGGAAACGAAATAAAATACCCCTGCTTTATCTTGAGGGTGAGCTAATCGCTGTTGGTAACCGATGGTATGCAAAACATTATTGCGCTGATGCGAATGAGCCAGGATGGCAACTTCAGCTTGATTGCCTGCCGGTAAAAAAATAAGCCTCACGAGGAGGCTTACTAAGGGGAACGGTAATGAAAAGTGCAATTATCTTCTGAATGCGCCCAGTATCTCTAACAGACTGAGAAACAGATTGTACAGACTGATATAGAGGGTGACGGTTGCCATAATATAATTGGTCTCCCCACCGTGGATAATCTCACTGGTCTGATACAGAATCATGCCGGACATCAGCAGGATAAACATGGCCGATACGGCTAATGATAAAGCCGGAATGCTGAAGATCATTGCGCCCAGACCGGCAAGGAAAGCAACCAGGATACCAACCATCAGGAAACCACCCATAAAGCTAAAATCTTTGCGACTGGTTAACACGTAACCGGACAGTGCCAGAAAAATTACCCCGGTACCTCCCAGTGCTGTCATCACTATCTGACTCCCATTTGCCATATGCATGTACATATTTAGAATCGGTCCCAGTGTCAGTCCCATGAAGCCAGTGAGCAGAAATACAAATAAAATCCCCAGCCCCTGTTTGCTGAATTTACTGGTTAAAAACAGCAGGCCAAAATATCCTACCAGGGTTATTACTGGGCCGAATGGCGGTAAATTAAGCGTCATTGACAGCCCTGCTGCGCCGGCGCTAAACAATAACGTCATCGCCAGCAGGGTATAGGTATTTTTCAATACCTTGTTGGTCGCCAGAATATGCGATTGTGAACGGCCTGTTGAAATAGATTGCATAGTTAACCCTCGTTTTAAATTTTGCCTGTTACTTTATTAACTGTTACTTTTTAATATGTTCTGTCTAATCGGCTCTTTTTAATCAGTCAGCCAGTA
>CAYXNL010000018.1:0-2877 GCA_964466455.1 uncultured Thiotrichaceae bacterium | reverse complement strand
AGTCAGCCAGTAATGGATTTTTATTTCAGTATACATTGTTCCAGCAACACTCCTTAACTCTTACCATCTATAAAACAATGATCTGAAGCCATCAATTTATTCATCATACCTGATTAGAACCACCTTTGTGATAATTGGATGAAGTTTTTATATATTAGTTCATTAATGTACCTGTCCAGCTTAGTGAAACAAGCATTACCCGAAGATAATGGGGCTGTATTCATCATTTTCAACATCTTTAAACGTAAAAGTTATTTATATATGTCAATATGTCATGACAGTGTCAGGTATGTATCTAAAAAATGTATACTCTATCGACAGGTTGGTTATGGCAGCTATTTGCGATGAGCAGGATAGATTTCTGTAAACGTGGTCATAACTGCTTTCACATAAATTTATTTACCTCTGGGAGGAGTTTTATATGACACATATTGTAATTTTAGGGGCGGGGACCGGCGGCATGCCGGCTGCTTATGAAATGAAGGCGCAGGTCGGTAAAAAACACGATGTTACCGTTATAAATGAAAATGATTACTTTCAGTTTGTGCCGTCAAACCCATGGGTTGCGGTTGGCTGGCGCGATCGTAACGCCATTACTCTGCCAATTGATAAATATCTAAATAGAAAAAAGATTAATTTTATTGCGCAACGTGTTGATAAAATTGATGCTTCTAATAACACACTAGAGCTGGCCAATGGCGAAACGATTAATTATGATTACCTGGTTATTGCCACCGGTCCGCGGCTGGCTTTTGAGGAGGTCGACGGCTCGGGTCCTGGTGGTTACACGGAATCTATCTGTGTTGTCGATCATGCAGAAAAAGCCTGGGAAAAATATCAGCAAATATTAGAAAATCCGGGACCTATCGTTATCGGCGCTATGCCATTAGCAAGCTGTTTTGGTCCGGCCTATGAGTTTGCCTTCATTGTTGATGCCGATTTACGCAAACGAAAAATTCGTCACAGGGTTCCAATGACATTCGTCACCTCTGAGCCTTATATCGGCCATCTGGGGCTTGGTGGGGTAGGGGATTCAAAATCCATGCTGGAAAGTGAGCTACGCAGTCATCATATCAAATGGATTACCAATGCAAAAACGACAAAAGTTGAAGAGGGTAAATTATATGCTGATGAACTGAATGATAACGGTGAAACGATTAAGCAACATGAAGTGGACTTTAAATTTGCCATGATGCTACCATCATTTAAAGGTGTTGACGCGGTGGCATCGGTACCGGAGTTGTGTAACCCGCGTGGGTTTGTCATCGTTGATAAATATCAGCGAAGTCCCGCTTATAATAATATTTATTCTGCCGGTGTCTGTATTGCTATCCCACCCATTGAAGCGACACCGGTACCGACTGGAACACCAAAAACAGGTTATATGATTGAGTCTATGGTCACTTCTATTGTGCAAAATATTGCGGCTGACCTGGAAGGTAAGGAGCCAGCAACTACGGCAACCTGGAATGCCATCTGTCTGGCTGACATGGGCGACACCGGCGCAGCTTTTGTGGCGTTACCACAAATTCCTCCACGTAATGTCGCCTGGTTTAAGAAGGGCAAGTGGGTACATCTGGCGAAAATTGCCTTTGAAAAATACTTTATTCGCAAGATGAAAAAAGGCACATCAGAACCGTTGTACGAAAAATATATTCTTAAATTACTTGGGATTGAAAAGCTACAATAAAACAGCAACGAGCCAGAGTAAAAATTTACCGGCGTAAAAATGTCCGCTTATACGGACATTTTTACCTGGTTGATATCGCCCGGAGTATCGTTGGCTTTTTTACCGACGAGTTGTAAATTATACTGTTTTAGTTTTCGGTAAAGTGTGCGCTCACTAATACGCAATTCCTCAGCTACTTTTGCCCGGTGGCCGTTGTACTGGTGCAGCAGTGATTCAATATACGTCGCTTCCACATCCGTTAATGAGCGATTAATACTGGGTGCGTGATTTTTCTGATTGCGCTGGCCGTTACGCTCGTCAGCCAAAGCGTTAATATAAATGTCGGATAGTGTATTTAACTTCAGCAGGGGGGTGTCAATAACACCGGTTGTGGTCATGGAGATTGCTTTTTGCAGGATATTTTTTAATTCGCGAATATTTCCTGGATAATCATAATTTTGTAATTGTTCGATGGCTTCATCGGTGATGCGTGCAATGTTACCGTCTGCCAGGCGATCTTTATCAAGAATGGCTGTAACCAGTGGCAAAATATCTGCACGACGTTCTCGCAGTGGTGGAATAGTAATGGATATACCGGCAATACGATAATAAAGATCCGCACGAAAGCTGCCCTGTTCAACCATTTTTCTTACGTTAGCATGGGTTGCGCAAACTACGCGAATATCAACATACAGATCTTCCCGGCCACCCAGACGGCGATAATGACCAGTTTCGAGTACCCGCAACAGCCGGCCCTGCAGTGGCAATGGTATCTCACCGATTTCATCAAGAAACAGCGTGCCACCGTCTGCTGATTCAATTAAGCCATAGCGACGTCCAACACAGCCGGTAAAAGCTCCGCGTTCATGGCCGAACAGTTCACTTTCGAAAATACCTTCGGATATAGCGGTACAGTCAATGGCTATGAAAGGCTGTATTTTTCGTGATGATTTGTTATGAATAAACTGGGCAGCCAGTTCTTTGCCTACACCGCTTTCACCATTTAGCAAAACAGGTACTTCGGAACCAGCTGCGTTGGACATCTCTTCAACGCATGCCAGAAAAGAAGGTGAGATTCCCAGCATACGTTGCTGATCACAACCCAGGTCATCGGAGCTTGCAATCGGGAATATTGCTTCACCAAGAAATAGCTGCCCATCCGTACCATAAATAGGTGAGCCCTTTATACGTACGTGTTCCTCTTTATT
>CAYXNL010000017.1:19819-40000 GCA_964466455.1 uncultured Thiotrichaceae bacterium | reverse complement strand
GCGCACTCATCCACCAGGATGAATTGATCATCCCGTACGCCTCGGGCGACCAGCGTTGTAGCATTGCAACGTTGCAGATACCGGAGCTGATGGCCAGACTGGCAGGAAATTCCAGCGCTTCGGTGCCAGAAACAACGGACTAAATACGGGTTCCGAACCCTGTTCAGCCACTGAATTATGAGCCGGCAACCTTTGCAGCAGCACTATAGCACCAATAAGTGGATAAAGATCTGAAACCGTTATTTAGAATCTTTCTCCAGTACCACCTGGTCCCAACCACGTTGGTTGTAGACTGCAAGTAACGCCATAAGCCAGCACAAAGTGGACTCTGCGCCCTGATTTTGATTCGCGCCCTGCGCCTCCAACCCGTCCCGGCAACCCCCCGTAGCATAATCACAGAGCTGAATTCCCAGATCGTTCTCGCCCTGGTACCAGCTGAGGCAGCGGTAGGCATAAGCGACCCATTCCTCATCCTGCGTGCAGTTGAACGCCTCGATGCAGGCGTCCACCATTGCAGCAGCCTCGATGGGTTGTTGATCAAATCGTGCCTTGCTGCCGTACTGGGGGAACCAGCCGTGATTGCCAACGGCAGCAAAATGGCGGTTCTTTTCATCGGTCTGAACCTGCCTCAACCAGTCGAGGGCGCGCAGCCCCATGTCCCGCATCTCGGGATCAGGAAGCCACTGCCCGGACAGCAACAAAGCCTGTGGCAGGCGGGCGTTGTCATAGGTCAGGCTAGCCTCGCACCAGGGCCAGTCCTCACTGGCAAAATCCCTGAACTGCTGCATGAGTCGATCCGAAAGTATCTTACGCACCCTTTTCGCATGGCTGTTCCCGCTGTAGCGGCTCAGATAGGCATGAATGCCAATGATGGCAAAAGCGATCGCCCGTGGATAGGTAAAATGTTCGGTGGCATCCAGCGCGCGATGGAACAGGTCGACCGTAAAATCCACCTGGCCCTTTTCCCGGCCCAGGGCCACCACTACCCCCAGCCCCCACACGGCACGACCGTGGGAATCCTCCGAGCCTGTTTCCTCAAGCCAACGGCGATCATAAGACATGAAGTTGCGGAAGCGACCGGTCTGGGGATTGAAGGCATGCCCAAGAAAACTCAGGTAAATGGCGGCAAGGGCACCCAGGGCTGAATCCAGAGGCTGGAGGTCCTGTAGCGTGACGGCGACGATCAGTGCGCGGGCATTATCGTCCACGCAATAGCCGTGCGTCCGGTCTGGAATCGTGTACTTGGCGTGTTGCAAAATACCGGTATCATCGGTCATCCGGCGTAAATATTCCAGCTTGATCTCTGGCAACTGTTGCTGGCGCAGCCCGAGGGGCTCCATCTGGCGCGGGGGTACATTCTTGCGCAATCGCCGGTGTCGAGCTTCGGCAAAGATGTTGAGGTAACGGCGGCCAACATTGCTCCAGACCATTTTGCGGCCGTAGTGGTAAGCTCTCTCCCGGATGGCGAGGCACTCCTCGGGATGATCCAGGAGTTCGCTGATTTCCCGTGCCAGAGCGGCCTGATCCCGAAATGGAACCAGTCTACCCCGACCATCGGCGAGCAACTCCTGGGCGTGCCAGTAGGGTGTAGATACCACCACCTTGCCCATGCCAAGCGCATAGGCGAGCGTGCCGGAAATAATCTGCGCCTCGTTCAGGTATGGAGAGACATAAATGTCTGCTACACCAATAAACTCCAACAGGTCTTCGTCGGCAACGAAACGATCATGAAAGATGATGTGGTTCGAAACGCCGAGTTCTTTTGCGCGCCGGTGAAGGCTGTTTCTGTAATCCTCGCCCTGTTCCATCTTGAGGTGTGGATGGGTGGCACCTACCACCATATAAATAACCTGCGGATGTGCTTTCACGATCTCCGGCAGGGCATCAATAACCACCTCAATACCCTTGCCCGGCGAAAGCAGACCGAAGGTCAGGATGACCTCTTTTCCGGATACGCCAAACCTGTCCTTGTAAGTATCGGATTCGACAAACGGCACATCAGGAATGCCATGATGAATGAGGGCAATCTTCTCCTTCGGCACCTGGTAGATATCGCGCAGGAATTCGACTGAACGTTCACTCATCACCACCAGTCGATCCGATAACTCGGCAAGTTGCATCATGATATGCCGATCCTGCAGGGTCGGGTCCCTCAGGATCGTGTGCAGCGTCGTTACCACCGGCATTTTGAGATCACGCAGCAAATCAATGATGAAGCTGCCCCGCTTGCCACCGAAAATACCGTATTCATGCTGGAGGCAGACCACATCCACCTGACTAAGGTTACATAAGTCGGCCGCCAGGCTGTATTCACTCAGTTGACTCTGGCTGATCTCGAAACGCACCCGAGGCGGGTAGGCATAGCCTTCTGGCCGATCATTCATCGCGATAGCCCAACAGGCTTTGTCTGGTGCATTCAGGGCGATGGATTCAAGCAGGTGGGTGGTGAACGTGGCGATACCACACTGCCGGGGGAGGTGGTTACCAATAAGGACGATAGACTTGAGGGCCTCCCACTCTGATTTGGAACCTGTCGTGCCGAAGCTATCCATAGATGCTTTTTTAACCACTACTGTTGTGCATATGGGATGAACGATTCGATGTTGATACTCCAGTACCATCAAATTGACTGACGAGCTGCCACTCATCAAGCGACTCTACCTTAGCATGGATTCAGGGTGATTGTTCTGTCGGGTGTGTCGGCGGCGAATTATTAACCTTGTGATAAATAGTCCATTACAGTAACTAACGAGCAAATTACCATGCAAGGGTTGATAACCCGTTATTCCGGGCCAGCTTACTGACATTTGGGGCGGCCCCATTAAAAATTATCTAAAAGCACTGAATTGCAGTTTTTCCAGCCAGTGTGCTATTTTTAGTCTATATCTTTAATAAAAACGCACCTGGGCGCTCACCAAAAATGAATTTTTCTCCTGTACAGACCGTGACCTTACCCAAACGACTCTTCCCCCGGTTTTCCCTGCTGCCGCTTTTATTTCTGCTTTTCACCCAGGCTCATGCCGGGGAACACAATAAACCAGCCCCGGTTATTCGTTTTGGCGTATTGTCTATTGCCCAGCCCGCCCGTATTTATGCCAAATGGCAGCCGTTTGCCGAATACATGAGCGCACGGCTTGGTCAGCCCCTTGAACTGGTTGTTCCTCGTGGTTTTGGCAAAATGAAACGGGCGATTGAACAGGGCAAGGTGGACTTTTTTTATATTAACTCCTATGTGTTCTATCGTCTGTATCAGGCCGGCAAGGTAATCCCGGTTGCGCAAATGAAAAATATTGCCGGGAAAACAACCAGCCATAGTGAAATATTTGTACGTAAAAACAGTGGCATACATTCCATTGAAGACCTGAAGGGCAAGTCTATTGCTTTTGTCAGCCCGATGGGAGCCGGTGGCTATGTGGCACCACGCGCCTATCTGTATGAAGCCGGCCTTGAAGATAATAGAGATTTCAAGCAGGACTTTACCAAAAGCCTGTTAAATTCTATTCACGGTGTACTGCTGGGTGATTACGATGCCGCCACGATGTGTGGGGTAAACTTCAAGCTAATGAGCCACAAAATTAAAACCGGTGATCTGAAAATCATTGCCACCAGTGAAAACTACCCGGAAAATCTTATCGCCGCCCGTACCGGCTTACCTGCCGGTCTGGTATCGCGTTTTCACCACCAGCTACTTATTATGGATAAAAACAAAACCGGCAAACAGATGCTTGATAAAATGAGGAGTATGAAGATTGGTTCTTTTGTTAATTATGATATCCGCATGAATGATATGACTAAAAAATTACTCGAAGCCGGTCACCTGTAGGTCCTTTTTGCCACCATGAAATCAGGTCTTTTCTACCGCATTCTGTTCAGTCTGTTATTACTGTTTGTGCTATGCACCGGTTTTATTGCATTTGTCCTGCTGAACAATGCGGAAAAGACCATCAAAACATTTCGTTTACAGCAGGCACGTGCGCTTACCAAAACTCTCGCTGATAGCAGCCTGGATGCTCTCGCGGTAAATGACTATGAAGGAATGGATCGGCTGCTACGAGCTTCAGTATTGGGAAAAGAGTTTGCCTATGCCTACCTGAGCCGGGCAAACGGCCTGATTATTGCAGATACCGATATGGATCGGGTTGCCACTCGAAGTGCTGCCCTGGGGATGTTAAAAAAACCACTGGTACGCGATCTCACCTACCGGGGAAAAGCAGTTCGAGAAGTCGTTTACCCTGCCTATCTGGGTGACAAACATATGGCCAATGCACACCTGGGCTATTATCGCGATACCCAACCCTTTTATTCTCATCAGATTTCTGTCCGTTTAATCATGCTGATTATCCTCACCCTGGCTATCCTTTCTATTGCTACTACCCTGATTTTACGCCGTACGTTGGCCCCACTTGAAACGCTGGCGCGTATTATGCGACAAACTCGGGATTATTTACCCGAATTGTCCGGCACATTACTCGGGCGCAACGATGAAATTGGTCTGCTGGCACGCAATTTTAAAGATCTGATGCAACGCCTGTCCCACAGCTACAATCAGCTCTTTGAGGAAAAAGAGTTTCATCAGGTCACGCTCGATTCCATTGCCGATGCAGTGATTGTTACCGATGAAAAAGGAGATATACTGTATATGAACGCTGTTGCCGAGCAGCTCACCGGCTGGGACTCCGACGAAGTTGGCGGGCAACCATTAAAGTCAATTTTCAGTATTATTGATGCCTCCACCCGTCTACCGATAGATAATCCAGTTGATAAAGTGCTGGCCACTGGCGAGGTTATCTATCTCAGCAACCATACTACCCTGATTGCCAGGAACCAGAGCGAGTATCAGATTGCCGACTCGGCATCACCCATACGTGACCGCAGCAACAACATTCTTGGTATGGTACTGGTCTTTAATGATGTAACGGAACAATACCAGTTACGCGAAGCGACGGCTCGCAGCAAAAGAAATTTACAGGCGATTATGGACCATTCCCCTGCGGTCATTTATACCAAAGATACTCAGGGACATTATATTTTTATTAACCGCGCCTTCAAACAACTGTTTCAACTGCGCGATGAAGAGGTAATCGGTAAAGCAGACAAAGATATCTTCCCGGCAGAATTTGTAGGAAAATATAGCTATTTTAATCCCCCGGTGGATCAGGAACTGACGACCGACCACACCCTGGAAGTGGAAGAACAGACCCCCGTTGATGGTTCTACGCATCATTTTCTTTCTGTGAAATTCACCCTGCGTAATGACAACGGCCAGGCCTATGCCCTTTGCTGTATTGCTACCGATATCACAGAGCGAAAAAAACAGGCGGAAATGGTACGTCGTAGCCAGAAGATGAATGCTCTCGGACAGCTAACGGGCGGTATTGCCCATGACTATAATAATATGCTGGGAATCATCCTGGGTTATGCCGAACTACTGGAGAAAAAACTGAATGATCAACCTGACCTGTCGCGCTATGTACACCAGATCTACCATGCTGCTGAGCGTGGTAGCAAGCTAACCCGTAAACTGCTGGCTTTTACCCGGCAAAGAAACGGCACCATCTCCATTATCAACATCAATACCCTGCTACAGGAACAGAAACAGGTTATTGAGAAAACGCTCACCGCACGAATTAAACTGACCTTTGATCTCGACCCGATATTATGGCCGGTTACCCTCGATGACAGTGATCTGGAAGATGCTATTCTCAACCTCTGCATTAATGCGATGCATGCGATGAAGTCAGGCGGACAGCTTACCATCCATACCGAGAACCACCATCTAACAGAAGTAGATACACGACAGACCACGCTGCAACCCGGTGACTATGTCCTGCTAACCATTACGGATACCGGCTGTGGCATGGATGAGGAAACCCGCGAACAGATTTTTGATCCCTTCTACACAACCAGGGAGCAGTGTGGTACCGGGCTGGGCTTAAGCCAGGTTTATGGTTTTGTGCAACGCAGCGAAGGCCAGATACAGGTTTATTCGGAGCCAGGACAGGGAAGCCGATTCGCCATCTATTTTCCTCGTAGCCATCAACCGGAAAAGGAAACAGAAACCATGCCGGACATTCCTCGTCACAAACTGTGTGGGACGGAAACCATACTGGTGGTCGATGACGAGAGCGACATCACCTCCCTGATGCAAATATTATTAACCGAACACGGTTATCAGGTTTTTACTGCTGACAATGGATTACAGGCACTACAGGTTCTGGAAAAAGAAAACATCGAGCTAATTATTTCGGATATTATTATGCCAAATATGGATGGCTGTCAGCTTGCTGAAATTGTTCAGCAGCGTTATCCACACATCAAGATTCAGCTGGTAAGTGGTTTTGCTGATGACCGCCATCATTGTGTAATAAATAATGATCTACACAAAAATATGATGTACAAACCCTGCTCGTCACAGGCAATACTGGTTCGTGTCCGCCATTTACTGGATTAGACCCTGTCCGATTGTACAGAAAAAACGTACATTCGGGCGCTCCGCCAGCGTAACAGTTGACCGCTATAATTTTCGTTGTCACCATTAATCTGGCTATAAAATATTCCGCCCGTCTGTCCTGAAGTCATAGGAATAATAGTAAAACGATGGTATGGTATTGTCCTCATTCTGGTTGGATAACGCGATGACATGCTAATTAATTTCAGGCTGATTTTGGACACAGATAATACAACCGTGGCAGCCAGGTTGTATTTTTTTCTACTTTCTCTGGTTTTTATTTCCGCCCTGAGCGCCTGTAGTGGAGCCATAAAAACGGCCCAGCCCGCTGCCACTTTCCACATTAACTCTATTCAAAACAAGACATCCGCCGGGCTCTACATTTACCGTCCACCAACGATGGCCAACCGTTTTTACTCTGTTCAGATAGCAATTGACCATTCCGCCCCTTTTCAACTGGATACTGGACAGCGGCATTACCTGCAACTACCCACCGGAACCCATCAGATCCATCTGACTAACGCCGATAACTTTACGGGAAAACACCAAATCCACCTTACTATGACGCCGGGAAAAACTTTCTTTGTCCGTATTGGCACATCACTTAACATGGCACCCGGTAATACCTACCAGCCTTATAAAAGAAGTTTTAGCCTGCAGCCTGTTAGTAAAAAAACAGCGGTTGAACAGATCAACCAGTGCTGTTTCAGTAAAAAAAGCCAGAAAAAGCTGGCACAGGAGAAAGAACAGCAGGAACAGCCCTCACCAAAAACAGATGTTGGTTTTTCCATAGAAAAAACCAACGATCCTTTTTCGCAGAATAAGAACCGATGATAATTACTCGTAACAGCAGAAAACAGCAGAAAGCAATTCCATGTTAACCGGCATACTTATTATCTGGCTGGTAACAATGGTCGGGCTTGGCCTGACAACATTAATTGTTCCGGGTATTACTATAAAATCCACCCCGACCCTACTGCTTGCAGCCATTGTTCTGGGGCTAATCAATGCCTTTATCCGGCCCATACTGTGGCTACTTACCGCGCCACTTTCCGTACTGACCTTCGGCCTGTTTGCGCTGGTTATCAACGCCCTGATGATTATGCTGGCAGCGGCGATTGTTCCTGATTTTGAAGTACGCGGGTTCGGCAGTGCCTTATTCGGTGCCATTGTTATGGCCCTGATTGGTATTTGTGGCTTTATATTGCTTGAATTCCTTACCGGAGCCAGTATAAGCTGGTACAGCTTCCAGCAACAGACACAATTTTATTAGCCCGCTTTATTGGCCCGCGAAGAACCGGCCACACCCCATTTATCTGCCTCCCGCGCTGGCAGGAACAGGAAGCGGAGTGTTTCTACTCCTTATTATTCATCTTTCTGATAAACATGGTAAATAAAAAAACCATCATCAGTAACATAAAACTAATAATGCCAATGGTTAAAATACCCGTCCAGTCAGAAAACAAGTCAGCAAATACTTTCATAATTATCCCCATTTAGATCTCTTCTAGTATAGAATTTTACAAAGATCGTGCCTGATCTCCTTGATACAGATCAAATAACATCTGCCCAACATAAAAAAACAGACTAAATATTCAGAGCCCTGTTTATGCCAGCAAAAACCACCCCTTTACATTCACGTCTACGTCGCGTTATACGCGAACTGTTCAATTCAGCCCTGTCGTTTTTCTTTAACCGCAAACCGACAACCGATACCATTGATCCAGCAACCGTGCAACGAATACTAATTATCCGCACCAATTATCGAATTGGCAACCTTATTTTTTTAACTCCTTTTATCAATGCGCTCGGGCAGATTATGCCACAGACCGAAGTTGACCTGCTGGTGGGCCTGAAATCGGCCAACATCCTGTTCGAGCCTATGCCAAACATACGCAAGGTCTTTGATATTCCCCGTAAATTGCTGCTACACCCGCTTGATCTAATCAAATTTATTTACCTGATACGAAGCCAGAATTACGATGTAATCATTAATATCGCTGCGGCTTCCTCAAGCTCACAAATTGCTACGGTGTTATCAAAAGGTCACTATAAAGCCAGCTTTTTTTCAGCAAAGAGCTGGTCGCCGCTAACGCATGTTGTCGCACAGGAAGGGAAATATAACCACTCAGCTTTGCAGGTACTTGAAATGCTTAAGTTATTTGGCCTGTCCGATAAAAAAGTCGCAAAGGTTCTTGACCTTAAATTAGATTCTGATGAAATTTCTGCCGGTGACCATGCGCTAAACCAACTCCTTAATCAGCACCATATTGACCGAAGTGACCACCATATCATCGGCGTTTTCAGAAATGCCCGCTTTGAAAAACGCATTAGTGATGAATGGTGGCAACAGTGGTCGGAAAATATTCAGGAAAAAGACCCCTCGGTTATTATCGTTGATATTCTATCACCGGATATTCCTGAAAAACTGAACCAGAGCGTATTATCTTATAGCAATAAAAATCTGCGTAGGCTGGGCGCTGTAATGGCGGCACTGGATGGTTTTGTCTGCGCCGATACCGGCCCGATGCATCTGGCCTTTGCCTGCGGTGCCACCACCACCGCCCTGTTCAACCATACTGATATGGAAACCTATGGGGCACTGGGCGAGAAGAATACCGCCATTGATATTAATGGCCTAAGCGTTGATGAAGTGGTAGAAAAACAGATGGCTTTTTTGGGAACCTCTGCTGATAACGGAAAGTCGCACGGCCCAACACCTCCTGCTGCTACCGACTGAACGTGATCTATTCAGCCATTAACTGCCGAATAATTTTTATTACCTGCGGGTCATCAAGCTGACGCCCGCCGATAGCACGATAGCGTATTCGCCCTTTCTTATCAATCAGGTAGGTGGTGGGTAACCCCCGCACATCATACTGGTTAGCCACCCGGCTTTTGCTGTCAAACAATATGGTAAAGGTCGGCTCCAGCGCCAGTTGCGCGGTAAAAGTAAAAACCTGATCCTCATCTTCCATCTGGTTCAATGCCAGCACAGCAAATTTATCCCCTTTGAGTTTTCGGTATAACTGTTCCATTGAAGGCATTTCACGCACGCAGGGAGGACACCAGGTTGCCCAGAAATTAATTAAAATTACCTTGCCACGAAAATCGGACAGATGAATCTTCTGTCCATCAATATTCGGCAGGGTAAATTCTGGTGCCATAACCGGTTTCTTTAGTGCTGTGAGCGTATGGCTTAATCCTGGCTGCCGCCATGCCGCGTGCGCCTGCAAACTGCAAAGTAATAAACCAAGCAACCAGATTGTCGTTATCTTACTTATCTTCATTGATTATTACCCATATCAAAGTTCTCCGGCGCACATTGCATATTTTGAACTACCCCGGAAAACTTTTTATTCCCCAGCTTCCAGTTATAGAGCAGATCAAATTTTGTGTTTCGTGGCAACCGAATGGTGGTAAACCCCTGCTGCCAGTCCCCCACATCAAATTCACCAATATCGGGTAACAGTGTCCATGAAAACACAATTCCTTTTTTCTTCCATTCCTTCAGCCACTGTGTTTTTGTTTTTACCGGATAGGTTTTTCCATCTTTTGTCCGGTAATGCCAGTTGGCCACACGGTAACTCAAATGTTGTTGTGATGTATTTTTTAAAATAGAACCGAATACACAATAGGAAGAAATATTTTTAACTTCGCTGGGTGGAAAATGATGTTTGGCATAAACAGCCCGGACAAAATCAGGGATGAGCTGAATAAATTCCACCCGAAAACCATCGTTCTCAACCACCCAGGTTAGTAGTCCGGTTGTGCTATTTTTATGCACCATAACATTCCCGGCATAACTATTGGCTGTAGCAGTGGTAGTTATCAGCCCCCAGATAAATAGTAATGTAATTTTTTTCATCCTCTGCATCTGTAGTTTAGACCCATGAGCGGTAGTTATATTCCCGATTAAACCGTCATTATTTTTAAAACAGGCTGACTAATTCCGGGGTTATTGTGAAACCCGGAGACCAGTAAAACTTTATTCCCTGCCCTGGTCAGATGGCATTGACGGCAAATTTTACTTACCAGTTTCTGCCAGTCTCTTGCCTCAACTTCATTGATCAGCAGCGGAACCACCCCCCAGTGAATAGCCAGTTTTCTACAGACAACCAAATTTGCCGACAATCCAAACAGAGGCGCAGACGGTCTGACGGAAGACAGTATATTTGCAGTAACACCACTGTTTGTAGGCACCAACAGTCCTTTAAGATCCAGTTCCTGCACCAGCGAACGCGCAGCATGCGCTACTGCTTTTCTTGTTGAAGGGACTCGTTCCTTACCTGTCTGTTCGAGAAGATCTTCACTATTATCAGTAACAAACTTATGCATCACCCATTGATGGTGTTCAATTTCCCTTAATACTGCATCCATTGTTTTCACCGTTCTATATGGATATTTTCCTACGGCTGTTTCGGCTGACAGCATTACTGCATCCGCACTTGATAAGGCCGCATTAGCAACATCGCCGACTTCAGCGCGGGTTGGTCTGGCGTTTTCGACCATTGATTCCATCATTTGCGTGGCAACAATAACCGGGCGATGCCAGAATCGGGCTTTATTAATTACGGTACGCTGGATTAATGGAACCTGTTCGGCGGGTAATTCAATCCCCAGATCCCCGCGAGCAATCATAATGCCATACGACAGCTGCATAATTTCATCAATATTTTTAATTGCTTCCGGTTTTTCTATTTTTGAAATAACAGGGATCTCCTGTCCGGTTTTTTTCATAAAATTTTTCAGCTTTCTTATGTCTTTTCCTTCGCGAACAAAACTCAGCGCGACAAAATCAGCAGCCAGTTTTATTGCCAGCCGAACATCCTCTTTATCTTTCGTGGTAAAACTGGTGACCGACACAACTGAATCAGGCAGATTCATCCCTTTATGGTCTTTTAATAGACCACCATAAATAACTTTACAGACAATATCTTTACCGCTAACTTTTTCTACCTTTAGTTCAATATTGCCATCATCCAGCAAAATACGTTCACCGGGGTTAACATCTTTATATAAATTCTTATATTGAGATGTAATAACATCGCTATCTGCTCGCCCGCCACAACGGATAATGACAGATGTATTCTGTTTCAGGGTGATACCGCCCCCGACAAATTGCCCAACACGTATTTTTGGCCCGCACAGATCAATCAGTATCGCCACATGGGCTTTCATTTTGCCGGCGATTGCTCTAATGCGCAAAAACACCCGCCGATGTGAATCAGGGTCGCCATGTGACATGTTCAGACGAAAGACATTCACCCCGGCCTGGATTAATTTAGCTATCATTTTTTCTGAATTCGATGACGGGCCGAGTGTGGCTATAATTTTTGTTCTACGCCATTGCAGCATTGGGTTTTTTCTGCTTTTATTTATCATCACGGCTACTCCTTGTCTCCACTATTCATTTATAGAATCACAAAAGCTATGGTTTTAAAATATCATTGTACACAATAGAATTTTTCTATGACCTATTGACTAAGCAGGAAATTGGGGTACTAATATAGACTCGTTCCATAGTTACCTGATTATGACCCCTCAGGGTCAGGAGTAGCCAGCATGGTGAACAGTAACCCAGCAAGCAACATACCCCCACAACACGCACCTCTATCTGTTGAAGCATGGCTTGCCTCGGCCTTGCCACCCGTAAACCGGTTACATAGCGCCAGAGCCTTACTCCGCGCCCATGATAGCTTATATCTTACCTCAGTCTACCGGCCAGAAGTATCTACCATTTATACAAAAGCCAGCTTTTTATCCTCATTCTCTTTCACCCGCATATGGAAAAAGCAGGTGTCGGCCCGGTCATACCTGACTGGAATGTTATGGGCCAGCAGTCCCTTAAGGAGATACAATAACCCCTTCACGGGGTCACCACATAGCAAACTTTGTTTATTAATGAGAGGAGTAACCAAAGATGAATACTAAAACCAGGACATTTCCTAACGCCCCATCGAACTGGGACATTGATGATACAAAAATCATTGCGATAGAAATGGGTATTACCCTGACAGACCAGCATCTGGAGCTGATTCGTGCGTTACAGGAATATTACACAAAAGCAGAATCCCCGCATTTACGCCAGATCAAAGATGCGCTGGATGAAAAATTTCACCACTGTGGTGGCATGAAATACCTTTATCAAATCCTGCCCGGCGGCCCGGTGGCGCAGGGCTGTAGATTGTCGGGCCTGAACGTTCCTGCGGGAGCCATTGATAAATCATTTGGTAGTGCCGCCTAACTACCCGCAGCGAACTGACGGGTTATTAATCAGGTAAGCGCGAATTAACCCGAAAGAGATTAAACCCGTAGTATAAAACCGAACAGGCGGGATCATTCATGCAGGAAGATTCTTTCGTGAATGATCCTGCCTGCACGGATAGATTGATTATCATCGTTCACTTGCCCTGGGAGCCTGGCCGTTTCTGTTTCCAGGATCTTGCCGGTAGAACTGTACTAACTGCTGATAAACATGATTACAGTGCTGTTTCAGGATATCTGGTGCGGTAAAAAAATATTCCGTTAAAACGGCAAAATATTCGGCCGGATTAGTTGCTGCATAATCATTAATATAGCCATGTGTATTATGTTTCACCTGCTTCACAAGATGGGCATAGGCCTGGCTCAATACCTCCGTCCATCGCTCGCGACTCATGTCTGCATGCAGCGGCGGCATCCCATTTGTACTGCCGGAACGGGCGTCCAGTTTATGTGCAAATTCA
Organism: uncultured Thiotrichaceae bacterium; assembly: GCA_964466455.1. GTDB lineage: Bacteria > Pseudomonadota > Gammaproteobacteria > SZUA-229 > SZUA-229 > S010-25. The sequence continues at coordinate 26,824 of CAYXNL010000017.1, read as the reverse complement.
TGCAGTACAAGCTGATGACCGGCGTGGAGTTGAAGGCTATCACGCAGAACATCCTGCCAGGAGAGAATAACCTGCCCTCGCGACCAGGCTTCACCACTAAGCAACTGCTCCTGTCGGCTTACCACACCCGCTGCATCGCTCACCTCACGTTCCACATAAAAGGCGGCCGGATAAATAACGACTTCAACCCAGCCGTCAAAATAGGAAAAATCAAGTTGTAGAATTAACAAACAGGCCTGTGCAGCAATAATCAGCGCCATTTCATCATCAATGCTCAGACCCTCGACACCGGTAAAACTTTTCTGCTTGATAAATCTTGCTGAGAGATAACGTAACTGCTGCCGTTCTTCGTCCGTCAAGTTATGTAATAGTACTGTTTTTTTTACTACCTTCTGCCATAAATCATCCGCTACCCGACAACGTTGCTGATTTCTATTCGATATATAATCTTTAATTTTACCCAGTATATTCATACTCTATTTTCAGCCACGATACCGGTCGCCAGGAGTGTTGGATGACAGGATAAGTAAGGTTAAAAATATGGCGCTGATGGGCAAGTTATTAATACCTTTTGAAGAAATAATAGCAGCAGGAGGTAATAATGATGTCTTCAAACCGTATCGAGATGTTTCGTTCCAAAATAGCTGCCTATACATGGCGTTACCCGGACATTCCTATTAATATTATTGATCGTGAGTACCAGATGCTTGGTCATCATCGTATCAACCACGCGGAGCAGCTTAACCAGGCTATTATTAATATTGTTACCTGCGCGATAGAATACAAAATTATTGATTTTGATGATTTAACACGGGCAGGGTATCGCGCAATTATGCATGCTTACAGCAGAAAAAATCCGCCCGGTTCCAGCTGGAGTCATTAAACAACCCGCAGCAACAGGTAGGCGCGAATGCATTCGTACGCTACGCGCAAACATTGGCGACATTATGCGAATATTCGCGCCTACCGATGAATCCAGTCAGCACCCAGCGTTCCGTTAAGACGCTCCAGATAGCTTTTGCTGCTTATCCACTCAAACATCTGCTCGGCATTTTCAATTCGTCCCTGTAGATCGGCCCATAACTCTGTTTCAGACTCGGAGGTTTCTTCCATTTTCTGTTCAATATAATTAATATTCATTTTCCACAGTGTGGCATCGCGCTCCTGCTTGAGTTTAAGGCGTTCCCTGTACCAGTCACTAGACATTAAATAGCTCCGGGTAAACATGGCTCGAATGGATGCGTCCTCAATAGTTTTATCTTCAAAGCTACCGTTTGCCATAATATACAGCAGTGCCTGTAGGGGCGGGCAGGCATCAGCAATAGAGCCGTCATCAATATAGGCCTGTGCAACACGTTGCTGCGCTTCACAAATATTGTTGATACCATCTACATAGGCATCCATCCCCTGCATTTCCGGACGTAACATTTCTTCATCAAAAACAATGGTCGGGCTGTCAAATACCTTACCGAAAAAAGCATGGACAAATTTTTCAGTAATGCGATAACCAAGACGGCTGGCCTGTACTCTTTTACCCTGATAGTCAAAGTCATCGAGTTTTTCCAGATGGCCGTTGTTAATCAGGAAAGCCGGCTCACGATGGGCTACCGGTAAACGACACCATATTTCCGGAATCAACATACTGATATCGTGGTCAATCCGCCGCTGCGAACCGATATAGCCCGCCGCAGAGGAAAATCCGGCATAACCACATAAAACAAATGAAACCAGTGCGTTATTTAAATCAGCCGTCGTTGATAACGCATTAAACGGGCCTTTGGTTAATGCCCCTTCAGAACCGGCACCAGTTGTTGAGGGAGATTTACCGGTCAGGCTGCAAATTAAATCCATAAATAATTCTGGCAGTTCCTGATAATGAATGGGGTTATATACTGCCAGCGGGCGAATACCGGCACCCCGATCCTCGGGATTATTACGTCTGCCCTGTAATACTGCATTGACAGGGAAGTAAAGTGGATCATCTAAGGACAAACCTCGCGCAAGACGAGTGCCTACCTGAGCAAGATACATGTTTTTCGGGTTAGCCAGATCCGGCCGCTTTTGCAAATAGCGCACATTCTGGCTCGGTTTACCGTCAACAATACGTGGATGCGCAGAGGAAACAAAATATTCATCCTCTGCACTGTCTGCTACGCGACGAATCAGGTTCCGCATGGGTTTGGAATAATCCTGAAAATGAATCGCATCTTCTATTATTTCCTGCGCCTGTTTTCGTGTCAGGGGTTCAAAGTTGGAAATAAAATTCTCATCTTCAGCAAGATCTGCTTCGGTTTGTGAATCCCGCCCCCGGTTAATCGCATCATCCGGTCGCTGGAACAGGCGGTTTTCACAGTTTCTGACTATTTTCACACTTGGATTATTATAATGCGAACTCAGTTTACCTTCCGCATAATGATCGGGAATAACTGTGGATGCGGTAATATCATCTTCCGTCTGTACTTTTGTTGCCGCCACAAAATCCTGACGCAACTTGTAAATCCGCCAGGTACCATTATCACGGGTACCGACACGCAGATAACTGGTTACCAGCTTGCGGCCATCAAATTTCAGTTCGTGGCCGGGGTGACCATTAACCTCATCAACAGAAAAATGTCTGCGCCAGTTTCGACCCCAGGAGGGTTTATAGAAGCGTTTAATCAGATACACTAGCGCAAAAACATACTGCGGAATACTTTCCAACCACTGATTATATTCATCCGTATAGGTTTCTGCAGAAGGGGTCAATAAACGAATGACCGAACCCAGACTGCGGTCACTACCAAGTATACCGCGATTATCATTTTTTCTAACATCACGCCGACGCTTTGAAAAATCATAATTAATAATTGCCGCAACCTGATTAAAATCACCCTCAAAATCACCAACATAAATAGGGCCTGAAATCATGGAATCCTGAATAGATTTGGAAATCTCTGATTTCCCTCCGCCCGATACCGTACTGGGTTTGTGGCAATGCGTACCTTCACCAATAGTTCCTATCAACCGCCAGCTGGGCGCCTGAGGGTGCTTTTCCATATGTACCTTAAAACCACTTGGGTAAATATAAGTGTGTTTTTCCAGCAGCTTGATTCGCCGCCTTTTGCCTTCTCGCATCCAGCTAACACTTAACTGCTGCATATCCATATGGGCATCTTCTGGAATATAAATAATGTCCGGGTAGTGGCGATCAATGGCGTAGCCTTTTTCCTCTATATCAATACCATCTGCAAGTTGTCGACATACCCGCTCAAAAGTATGGTCACTCATTTCATCTTCAACTTTCGGCAGGTAATAGTTCCCCAGATTAAACCGCGGAAAAGCAATGGCACCACCGGCATGTTCTTCTTCGGCACCACCGAACAGGTTGGAGGAATAACTGATCTGTGATTTAATTTCTTTTTTACTGTAACCAAAATAATTATCGGCAATAATGGTGACAATTACCCCGCTCATATCGCGACAGACAACTTTAAATGCCTGCCCCTCATTGTATAGCTCATCATCCTGAGACCAGCACATGCCCTCTTTGCGCTGACGTTCGCTGGCATTATCAATATGTGGCAGGCCAAGCGCCTGTTTTGTCAGTCGAGTAAGGTGAGGTGCAAGGATGATACAGCCACTATGGCCGGTCCAGTGATCAATATCCAGGGCGGCATTATTTTCACTCAGGAAGGGGTCTCCACCATTACCAAAAATGGACTCTACAAAATCCAGGTTGGAAACCAGTCCGCCCGGAGCAAACATTCGTACTTCAAGACTTTTCTCCGGTAACACCTCTTCAATCTCCGGTCGCACAACAGGGCGCATAAGCAGGGAAACCCACATGTCAACCGGGCTTTCCAGTTCACTGGTTATCGGTAGACTTAATAACTCAGCCGGCGGATCCAGCGCAACCTGTAATAGATTGGCATACACATCGACCGGGACTGCTTTTTTATCCGCAGGTATCGGCAAACCACCCTCGACAATATGAAAGACGCCTGCTGTGGTGCGTCGGTCATTCTTTGGATTGTGCAAGACACCCTGAATTAACCGGTAGGACTCGACCAGATCAGATTTGTAGTAGTTGCCTTCATAGGGCAGCGACAACTCACGAGCTAACCCCGGTTCATTAAGGCTGAATGTTTCCCCAGGCAGCTTAATGGAAAGCTCAATGCCATTTTTTTTAAAATAGTAATTAAGAAAGTTCTGAATGCGCTGGTCGGCAGGGGATCGATATTCAACCAGCAACTGTCGCTGTGCAGAATAATTTTTTAACAGGCTATCGGCGACTGCCAGGTAACCCCGGTCATTACTTAACTGACACTTATAGCCCAGCGATGCTAATTGTAAGCAGATATTCTGTAACACAATCTGTCGTTTATCAATAGAACGCCTTTCCGGGAGCATATATCTCGTTGATGAATTCATTACCGTAGCCAATATCTTCGCCTCTTTTCAGGACAGATGTACCATCTGGTACTAATTTTAATGAGCTACGCATAAATTATCCAATTATACCGATTTTTAATTAAATACTTGATATTATCAATAAGTACCTATAATTCAATTAGTTATTAATGATTTTCCCTCTTTTTGCACTGTGTTGGTGCAAAAATAAACCCCTTTATTTACTACTTTTTACAAATTAGCGGTTTATACATCAGGATTATTCACGTTGAATACAGAAAAAACCGCTGAATAAATGTCAGTAAGTTCCCGGTAAATGCTTATTGTACCGATATAAATTTATTCTCCCGTTAAAGTTCATCATCAACACTGGCCTTTTTTTTACCTTCCGTCCAGCCCTGAAGCCTGTCGATCTCGGACTGTTGTTTTGCTATGCGCTGCATGACTTCTTCATACTTTTTGCGCTCCAGTTTCTTCCTGGTCGCTTCTGCTTCTACCTTGCTTACCACCTTAGCCTTCTTTTTTATCGGTTCGGCTATTTTTATCACCGGTTTACTTTTTGTTATTACCACCTGTTTTTGTTTTTTGGTGGCCTTATTTGCCTTTATTTCTGCCTGTAGCTTCTCCATTTCGCTATCAGCCGCCATCACGCCATCTGAACTAAGACGATACATTAATTTTAATGATTTATTCAGATCTTTTTTTACGCCAATGCCTTCATGATATAACTGGGCAAGTAAAAACATTTCCTCCATTTTACCAGCAAAAGCTGCTTTTTTTACCTTATCAACCCACTTTCCATCTCTTGCCTTGTCGTATCCTTTTAGCTTTGCTCTCAGGTAGGCCAGTCGATAACTTGCAGAAAGATTGCCCTGCTTTGCAGAAGCCGTATACCATTTTTTCGCTTTTAGCCAATTTACTTTAACCCCCTGACCGGTTTCATACATAAACGCCAGTCTGTACTGTGCCTGTGAATTACCTCTTATCGCCAGTTTCTGCTGAAAAATGAACAGATTATGGGATTGATCGATAAGGTCGGCAGCGACTGAATACTGGGAGGCGCATAATAAAATAAAAAATATGACCGGCGACAGCGTTACCGTCCATGAACGAAAAATGCCCATAATAATACCTCATTAAAATAAACCGTAATTATTTTGTGCATTTATTACTATCTAACATAGCAGGATATAAGATAAATGACAGGATACTAGGTTTTCTGCCTGCCCGGTCGTCGCCAGCCGTAAATAGTTTTCTGCTCACTACGGCTCAGTGTCAGCGCATTATCTTCAGTATCGCGGGTAATGGTTGAACCTGCACCGATAGTAGCATTTTTACCCACTTTCACTGGTGCAACAAGCTGGGTATCCGAACCGATAAAGGCACCATCTCCAATAACCGTTTTAAACTTGTTGACACCATCATAGTTACAGGTAATGGTTCCGGCACCAATATTGACATTATTGCCAATTTCACTATCGCCCAGATAGCTTAAATGGCTGGCTTTACTATTTGTTCCCAGCCGGGTTTTTTTCATTTCAACAAAATTCCCTACGCGACTGTTTGCTTTCAGCCTGGTGCCCGGACGCAGCCGTGAAAACGGCCCCGCCTCGACCTTTTCTTCAATGATAGTATCTTCTATTAGAGTATAGGGTTTAATAATACTGTTATCAGCAATGGTGGTATTTTTAATCACACAACCGGCGCCGATAGAAACATGACCGCCAATCGTAACGCTCCCTTCAAAAATACAGTTAATATCAATATATGTATCATTGCCGACACTTATTGTGCCGCGTATATCAATTCGACAGGGGTCTGCCAGTGTTACGCCATCGGCCATAATCCTGTTTGCCTGCTCACGCTGGTAGATACGTTCCAGTTCGGCTAACTGTACCCGGTCATTTACCCCTTCCACTTCATAACTGTGCGCAGGTTGCGACGTAATAATGCTATTACCCTCTTTAACCGCCAGAGCAATAATATCGGTTAAATAGAATTCGCTCTGTGCATTATCATTACCAATTTTTTTCAGGCACTGGTTCAGATAACCGGCACGAATAGCCAGAATGCCGGTATTTACCTCATTAATCTGACGTTGTGCATCGGTTGCATCCTTCTGTTCAACGATAGCTGTTACCTTACCCTGCTCACGTATGATACGACCATATCCTGCTGGATTTTCCAACTTAACCGTTAATAGCGCGATATCATTAGTCGCTGCATTAATAGTACCCACCAGTTGCTTTAGTGTTGTGGTTTTAATCAGCGGAACATCACCGTACAGAATCAGCACAATATGGTCATCGGCTATAGCCGGGCTTGCCTGTTGTACCGCATGTGCCGTGCCAAGCTGTTTATTCTGCTGTACCCACTGTACGCCAAAATGCTGGCATTGCTGACGAAGTTGCTTGCCGCCATGACCATAAACAATATGAATAGCCTCACTACCAAGTTCATTGCTACGGTTATAAACATGCTCAACCATTGGTATACCACCCAGTTTATGTAAAACCTTGGGCAAAGCTGAATACATGCGTGTTCCGGCACCGGCTGCAAGTATAATGACTGATAACTTCATAATGATTATTTTCTGGATGTTTTTTATATTTGATC
>CAYXNL010000017.1:0-19719 GCA_964466455.1 uncultured Thiotrichaceae bacterium | reverse complement strand
ACTGATAACTTCATAATGATTATTTTCTGGATGTTTTTTATATTTGATCGATGTTAAAAGGCCGGAATCTTTCGAATCCGGCCTTTTAATTCTAGTCTATTCGCTATAAATTACTTCATTGCTTTTATTTTTTTTTGCGTAGATTTTTCAACGTTTTAATTTGAGCCACTGCCTCCAGTAACTCTGCTTTTGCTCTCGCATAATCCATCTCTGAAGCCTTTCCTTTCATCGTTGCTTCTGCCCTGTCTTTTGCCTGTAGCGCAGCGGCTTCATCAATATCACATGCCCGCATTGCCGTATCAGAAAGAATGGTCACAATATGTGGCTGAATTTCAAGAATACCACCACTGACAAAAAAGTCCTGCTCCTCTCCCTGTTGAGAAATAACACGCACCACACCGGGTTTTAACGTGGAGAGCATCGGGGCATGGCGTGGCATCACGCCAACTTCTCCCATGATCGCGGGTGCAAAAATCTGTGTCACAGTACCGGAATAAATCTCCTTTTCTGCACTTACAATATTTACATGCATGGTCATTGCCATTGGCGGATACCTGTTGCTAGTGTTACTTCAGTTAACATAAAAAATCACCATCACTCTCTACAGATTTTTCGCCTTTTCAACCGCCTCTTCAATACCACCAACCATATAGAATGCCTGCTCAGGAAGGTCATCATAGTCTCCAGCAAGTATGGCTTTAAACGCAGCAAGGCTGTCTTTTAGTGTGACATACTTGCCCGGCGATCCGGTAAAGACTTCTGCAACAAAAAATGGCTGTGAGAGAAAACGCTGAATTTTACGTGCACGTGCCACCACCTGTTTATCTTCATCGGATAATTCATCCATGCCTAAAATAGCGATAATATCCTTGAGTTCTTTATAACGCTGCAAGGTTCCCTGTACTTCACGTGCAATTTCGTAGTGCTCGCTACCAATCACGTGAGGGTCAAGAATACGTGAGGTTGAGTCCAGTGGATCCACCGCCGGATAGATACCTAACTCAGCAACCTGTCGTGACAATACCAGCGTTGCGTCCAGGTGGGCAAACGTGGTTGCAGGGGAGGGGTCGGTCAGGTCATCAGCCGGTACATACACGGCCTGGAAGGAGGTAATCGATCCGGTTTTGGTTGAAGTGATACGTTCCTGCAACACCCCCATTTCCTCTGCCAGTGTCGGTTGATAACCCACTGCAGAAGGCATCCGACCGAGCAGGGCGGAAACCTCGGTTCCAGCCAGAGTATAGCGATAGATATTATCCACAAACATTAATACATCACGCCCTTCGTCACGAAAGTTTTCAGCAATGGTTAGGCCGGTTAACGCCACGCGAAGCCGATTGCCCGGCGGTTCGTTCATTTGTCCGTAAACCAGAGCCACTTTGTCGAGCACACCGCCTTCCTGCATTTCGTAGTAGAAGTCATTGCCTTCACGAGTACGCTCACCAACCCCTGCAAAAACCGAGAAACCTGAGTGTTCAACCGCAATATTACGAATCAGCTCCATCAGGGTAACTGTTTTACCCACACCCGCACCGCCAAACAAACCAATCTTACCGCCTTTGGCAATCGGCATCACCAGATCAATTACCTTGATCCCTGTTTCCAGAATTTCTGTCGCTGGCGACAACTCTTCAAAAGCCGGTGGGTCACGATGAATCGGCGCGGTTTTTTTATGGCCAATATCTCCCTGGTTATCAATCGGGTCACCCAGAACGTTCATAATACGGCCTAATGTTTCCTGCCCGACAGGCACACAAATGGCATCACCCGTATCTTTAACTTCCATCCCACGACGTAAGCCTTCAGTGGCACCCATTGCGATCGCACGCACAACTCCATCACCCAGTTGCGCCTGTACCTCCATGGTTAAACCTGTTTCATCAAGTTTCAGGGCATTATAAATTTTAGGAATGGAGTCCCGTGGAAATTCAACGTCTATAACGGCGCCGATGATTTCAACAATATTTCCGGTGCTCATGATAAAATCCTCGTTAATACGTAACTATATAAAATGTGTTTATCTGTTCTGGTTGATATTATTAAACTGTATATTATCAAACCGCAATTATTAAACGGCTGCCGCACCGGAAACGATCTCAGAAATTTCCTGGGTAATAGCTGACTGTCGCGCTTTGTTATAAACCGTCTGTAATTCTTTAATCATGTCGGTTGCATTGTCGGTTGCACTCTTCATCGCAATCATGCGCGCCGACATTTCACTGGCAATATTTTCTACTACACCTTGATACACCTGCGATTCAATAAAACGCATCATCAATGCATCAACAATTGGTTTTGTATCCGGTTCGTACATATAATCCCAGTGATGATCAAGTTCTTTATCGAAATGACCGCATGCCGGGATAAGCTGTAATATTCTGGGGGTCTGCGTCATGGTGTTGATAAATTCATTACTGACCAGAAACAAACGATCAATCCTGCCTTCATCGTAGGCATCCAGCATTACTTTTACCGCGCCAATTAATGCTTCATGTGCTGGTTGATCACCCAGGTTATCGGTACTGGCTAAAATACCGGCATTAAATCGTGAAAAAAATGAACTGGCTTTTTTGCCAATAACACACAGATCCGTTTCAACCCCTATATCGTGCCACGTAGACATTTCCGCTACCACCCGCTTGAACAGATTGGTATTTAATCCACCGCATAAACCACGATCGGTTGAAATAATAATGTAACCTGCACGCTTTACCTCTTCACGGTGCTCAAGGTACGGGTGTTTGTATTCACAATGTGCCTGAGAAAGGTGGCTCAGGACAATACGCATTTTTTCCGCATAAGGGCGTGATGCCTTCATTCGCTCCTGCGCCTTACGCATTTTACTGGCAGCAACCATCTCCATTGCCCGGGTAATCTTCTGTGTATTGTGTACACTTTTGATCTTACTGCGTATCTCTTTTGCACCTGACATATTTTCGCCTTTATCTTTTAATTCCTACCCGCTAATTACCTGTCTGATAACTACCTGTCCGGCAACGATTAATACACACCGTTTGCTTTAAAGTCATCCAGCGCTGCCTTCATCGCACTGGCAATATCTGCATTGTACTCACCAGAAGTGTTAATCTGCTCCATTAAATCACTACTGTTGTTCTTCATATAAGCTAGCATTGCCGATTCAAAATCAACCACCTTTTTTACTTCTACCTCTTCAAGAAACCCTTCGTTAGCGGCAAACAGTGAGAATGCCATTTCAGCAACCGACAGCGGCGAATACTGCGCCTGTTTCATTAGCTCGGTTACGCGCTCACCCAGCTCCAGTTGTGCGCGGGTGGTATCGTCGAGGTCTGAAGCAAACTGAGCAAACGCAGCAAGCTCGCGATACTGCGCCAGTGCCAGGCGAATACCACCACCGAGTTTCTTGATAATCGTTGTCTGTGCCGCGCCACCAACCCGTGATACAGACAGACCGGCATTGATAGCAGGGCGGATACCGGCATGAAACAGGTCAGATTCAAGAAAAATCTGACCATCGGTAATGGAAATAACATTGGTCGGCACAAAGGCTGATACATCGCCTTCCTGCGTTTCAATAATTGGCAATGCCGTTAATGAACCCGTTCTGCCTTTAACTTCACCTTTGGTGAATTTTTCAACATATTCTGCATTAACCCGTGAAGCGCGCTCCAGCAAACGTGAATGCAGATAGAACACATCACCCGGATAGGCTTCCCGACCCGGCGGACGCCGCAATAACAGGGATACCTGACGATAGGCCCAGGCCTGCTTGGTTAAATCATCATAAATAATCAGGCCGTCCTGACCGCGGTCACGGAAATACTCCCCCATGGTACAACCGGCATAGGGAGCAATATACTGCATAACGGCTGATTCGGCTGCGGTGGCAGCCACAATAATGGTATGTTTCATTGCGTCATGCTGTTCCAGCCTGCGCACAATATTGGCAACCGTTGATGCCTTCTGCCCGATGGCAACGTAAATACATTTTATGCCGGTACCAATCTGATTGATAATGGCATCAATAGCAACCGCCGTTTTTCCTGTCTGACGGTCACCAATAATCAGCTCACGCTGGCCACAACCAATCGGCACCATTGCGTCAATAGCTTTCAGGCCGGTTTGAACCGGCTGATTAACCGATTTACGTTCAATCACACCCGGCGCAATTTTTTCAATCGGTGAGGTTAATTTTGTATCAATCGGCCCCTTACCATCTATCGGGTTACCCAAGGCATCAACCACTCGACCCAGCAGCGCCTCGCCAATAGGAACCTCAAGGATGCGCCCGGTACATTTGGCCGTATCCCCTTCGGACAAATGTCCGTATGAGCCTAGCACTACCGCGCCGACCGAATCACGTTCGAGGTTAAGCGCCATCGCGTAGGTATCGCCGGGCAGTTCTATCATTTCGCCCTGCATGGCATCAGCAAGACCATGAATACGCAAAATACCGTCGGATAAACTGACCACGGTCCCCTCGGTTCGCGCTTCAATTCTGGTCTCGAAGTTTTCAATTCTTGATTTAATCAGTTCACTAATTTCGGATGGGTTGAGTTGCATTGTGTGCCTCTTATCGTCCTAATGATAATGCCAGCGATTCAAGCTGAGATTTCATTGACGCATCAATAATGGTATCGCCGGCTTTGATAACAACACCACCAATCAGGCTTTCGTCTACCCGTGTTGTCAGTGTTATCTCACAGCCAAGTTTATTTTTCAGGATATGGGTTATTTCGCCGGTTTGTTGCGCAGTTAAAGCAAAGGCGGAAACGACTTCTGCCTCCATTTTATTCTCCGCTTCTGCGTGCTTAACTTCATACAGGCTGGCAACATCCGGTAATACTTTCAAACGGCCATTTTCGGCCATTAAACGCACCAGGTTCTGTTGCTGCTCGCTGAGCTGGCAGGCTGGCTTATCATTCAATAGCCCGATGATAAAATCAGCCTTCTGCTGTCTGCTGATATCGGGGTTATCCAGTAGCTCATCTACCTGCTCATTGAGTACCAACGCAGCCAGATTTGCCAGCGTTTCTCCCCATGATTGCAGCGTAGCCGTTTGCGCTGCAAGCGCATAAACAGCGTTGGCGTATGGTCGTGCAGCCGTCATATAATCAGACATTTAACCGTTATCCATTTTAAAGTTGTGCCGCCAGGTTATTTAAAGCACTTGCGTGAACATCTTTATCCACTTCACGTTTCAGCACTTTTTCAGCACCGGCGATAGCCAGTGTAACAACGTCCTGACGCAAATTTTCACGGGCCCGGTTTATCTCCTGCTCAATTTCTGCATTGGCACCGCAAACAATACGTTCGGCTTCAACCTTCGCATCATTTTTGGCTTCTTCAACTATTTCACCAGCGCGCTTCTGTGCCTGTGCAACAATATCAGCAGCCTGGCCTTTGGCTTTTTTAATATGCTTGGCGACACGTTGTTTTGCCAGTTCGTGTGCATGTTGGCCTCGCTCGGCGGCGGCCAGCCCGTCGGCAATTTCCTTGCGGCGAGCTTCCAGCGCGGTCATAATCGGCGGCCAGATATATCGCATGCAGAACCAGACAAATAAAGCAAATGTGATTGATTGACCAATCAGGGTTAGGTTAATGTTCATGGATGAACTCCGGCTTTTCTATAATAACGACCTGTGAGTAATTAAATAACAGCAAACAGAATATAGAAAGCAATACCTACACCAATCATCGGGACTGCGTCAACCAGACCCATCACGATAAAGAACTGAGTACGCAGCATCGGCAACAATTCGGGCTGGCGGGCAATACCTTCAAGGAAACGCGCACCCAGAATACCAATGCCGACAGCCGCGCCCAAAGCGCCCAGACCCAGCAACATAGCACCAGCAATATATAACAATGAAGCTTCCATTGTATTCTCCTAAATATTAAAAATTAAAAAAACCTGAACGCAAATTTATATCTTTTACAGATTGTTTATTCATGTGTGCTATAGGCCATGTCCATATAAACGATGGATAACACCATAAATATAAATGCCTGTAACAATACGATCAGAACATGAAAAACTGACCACGCCCATTGCAGTACGCCGCCAAAAAGTTCAAACGGCAGGCTACTACTATACAAAAGCGAGATTAAAATAAAAATCATTTCACCAGCATAGATATTACCAAATAGCCGCAGAGATAAAGATACCGGCTTAGAAATCAGCCCGACAAACTCCAGAAAAAAATTAACCGGGATAAAGCAAATCCTCAGTAGCGGATTTTTTGCCGTAAACGGTTGTAGCGTCAATTCGCTGACAAATCCTTTCAGGCTTTTTATTTTTACACTGTAAAACAGGGTTAGTGCAAAGATACTTAACGACATACCAAAAGTAGCATTCGGATCGGCGGTAGGTACCACACGAAAATAAACATGGTGTGGGTCCATCCCCAGAACAGATGAACCGACCATTCCGGCCAGGGACGGCAACCAGTCCACCGGAACCAGATCCATCAGGTTCATCAATAAAATCCAGATAAACAGGGTTAATGCCATTGGTGCAACAATTGGATTTTTACCATTGAAAGAACCGCGGACATTATCGTCAATAAATTCTATTATCCATTCAACAAAATTCTGTAATTTTCCGGGTACACCACTGGTCGCTGTTTTTGCGGCCACTCTGAAGACAAACAGAAACGACACGCCTAACAGGATCGACCAGAACATGGTATCAACATGAATAGCCATAAATCCCATCGATTTTGCTTCCAGTGGTGTATGGGCAAACCCCCACGAACCAGCATGTTCAAACCCCTGTGGAATCTTCCCGTAGGTCAAATTTTGCAGGTGATGTTTGATGTACTCGCTGGCTGTAATGGCTTCGCCCGACATGTTAGCTCTCTTTTCCCGGTTGCATGCTGAAAGTATTCACTACAGCAGGCGTCATATGTACAAAAAAATAAACACTTAACAAAATCATAATATTAATCGGTTTTATTAAAACAAAAACCATCATAAATAATGAGGCCGTGAGTAAAAATTTATAAATCTCACCCATGTAAAAGGTGGCGAGTATAGCTGTTGGCTGCTCAATACGCTCACTGCTAAAAACCTTGAATGCAAACCAGGCATTTGCCGCCGTGGCAATCACCCCTCCGATCAGAGCAGAATAACAGCTAACCCAACTATATATCCATAATAATAGTGATAAAATAGCTGTCAGAATAATCTGTGCCCGGATAAACCGCAGTATCTGTTTCCGTGAATCGTTATATGACTGATTCTGCTGTACGCGTTTTTGCATTAAGTAACCGTCCTCAGCATATATATCTTTTGGGAGGGTAGAATGCGCGCGAATTATATAGGAGAGCATTGTTACAGGTCAAGACAACCACGTAATTATATAGACCGGTTATAAATAATTTTTATTATCAAAACGCTGCACACGATATATGTCTACCGTCATTATGTCATTCGACTTATTATTCCATCCAGCACATCCAGGCTGGTGAACCCGATTTCCAGCGTTCCTTTACCTTTCGATTTTTGTCGAATAATAACGCGAGCCCCCAGTGATTCGGATAAGCGGTCTTCCAGTCGGGCAATATCCGGATCCTTCTTAACTGTCTTCGCCCGGCTTTCCGGTTGCTGAATTTTTCGTACCAGCGCTTCGGTTTCCCGTACAGACAGCCTTTTTCTTGCTACCTCTTTTGCAATACGGCTCTGCTCACTACCTTCGATGCTCAGCAGGGCGCGAGCATGACCCATATCAATCTGCCGTGTGGCCAGTAAATTCTTCACTTCCGGGTTAAGATCCTGCAGACGCAATAAATTACTTACCGCAACACGTGAACGCGCAACCGTGTCGGCAACCTGCTGATGCGTCATATTAAACTCATCAATCAGACGTTTTAGTGCGGTAGATTCCTCCAGCGGGTTCAGATTTTCACGCTGAATGTTCTCAATTAACGAAACAGCGGCGGCAGTCTGGTCATCGAACCGTTTAATCACTGCGGGAATCCGTGACAAACCGGCTTTCTGTGCCGCTCGCCAGCGCCGCTCACCGGCAACAATTTCGTAGCGGTTTCCCGTTGTTGTCTGTCGCACCACGATAGGCTGCACTACGCCCTGAGTGGAAATCGAGTCCGCCAGTTCCTGCAGGGCTTCTTCATCAAAATGTGTCCGCGGCTGCCACGGCCCGCGCTGGATCAGATCAACATCAATGGCACGTAACTCATCTGCTGTTTCTGGTTCCATCATGGTTTCAACATTACTGTTACCCAGCAATGCGGTTAACCCTCGACCCAGACCTTTTTTCTTTACTGCCATTTTTATACTCTAAACATAGGAAGGTTATGCAACGGTCGCGCGCTGGCTGACATTGTTTGGGCTATCACGACGTAACATTTCACCGGCCAGCGCCAGGTAAGCAAGGGCACCACGCGAGGTTTTTTCATACAGCAGAGCGGGCAGGCCGTGACTGGGCGCTTCCGCCAGCCGCACATTTCGTGGTACCACGGTGCGATAGACACGGTCACCAAAATATTTTATTAACTGTGCTGATACATCGTTTGCCAGTGTATTGCGCGAATCAAACATGGTACGCAGCAACCCTTCTATCTGCAGATGCGGGTTAACCGTCGAACGTACCTGCTCAATGGTATCCATCAGCGCCGTAAGCCCTTCGAGTGCATAATACTCACACTGCATCGGAATAATCACCCCGTCGGCCGATACCAGCGCATTTAACGTTAGCATATTCAGTGCTGGCGGACAGTCAATTAATACATAGTCATATTCATCTCGGATTGGCGCAATGGCGGCTTTTAACCGCTGTTCGGCATTCTTCGCACGCATCAGTTCAACCTCTGCTGCGGTCATATCTGCATTTGCCGGTAGCAGGTCAATCCCTGCATTTTCAATATGCTGGACTACTTTATGCACCTCCAGCCCATCGAGCAGAACATCACAGAAAGTCTGCTTTAGCGCAGTTTTATCAACACCCACCCCCATTGTCGCATTTCCCTGCGGGTCAAGGTCGATGAGCAACACCCTGCGTTTGGTTGCTGCCAGTGAGGCCGCCAGGTTGACACTGGTCGTGGTTTTCCCGACACCACCTTTCTGATTGGCTAAAGCAAGTACTTTGGACATAGGCATGATCTACTGAATTGGAGTCTTTTTAATTTCTAATAAATGGCGCTGTGCATTCAGCCCGGCAACTTCCAGCTCGCTGGTTTCCAGCAGAGTATAACCCTGAAGGCCGATGGTTTCATCCCGTTTCCCCTGCATTACCATAATAAGGGTGTTTTTATGCTGCAGATGTGCGGTGCTGGATAAGATAGTGTCTGTTGCGGCATAGGCACGTGCGATAATCACGTCAAAGTGCATAACCTGCCCCGGTTGAACAACCTGATAGTCCTCCACGCGGGTCTGTGCAATTTCCACATTATCCAGTTTCAGGTCTATTTTTGCCTGCATTAAAAACCGTGTTTTTTTCCCGTTACTATCAAGCAGTACAAACCGCTTATGCGGACAGGTGATTGCCAGAGGAATCCCCGGCAGGCCAGCGCCACTGCCTACATCCAGTACCCTGTTCCCTTCAAGATAAGGTTGCATGACCAGGCTGTCGAGCAGGTGTTTACTTACCATTTCCTCGACATCACGAACCGCCGTCAGATTAAAAGCTTTGTTCCAGCGTGCTATCAACTGAATATAGTGTACAAGTTTCTGCTGCTGGGCAACAGGAAAAAACAGACCCATTATTTTTAGACCAGCGGCCAGTTGCTGACGTAGCGGCTCTTTCACTCCATTACCCGTTATTTGTGGATAAACGACTCTGCAACAGGCAGTGGGGAATTAAACCCATGGAGATTGAAACTATACCTTTACTGTTAAAAAACGCTGGATATCGCTGTTTCAAATTACTTCGCCTGTTTTTTTAAGAAAGCCTCTATATCCTTGCGCGGAATAGCTCCTGCCTGTATGGCAACTACCTTGCCTCGTGGATTTGCAATGATAATCGTTGGTGTTCCCTGCAACGGCCCCAGACCAAACTGGTCAAAAATCTGCGAGCTGATAAGCAGGTTGGGGAAATCCAGCATATTATCATTTACAAAGGTTTTCACCTGTTTTACTTTGGCATAACCAAAACTTGGATAATCCAGCGCCAGGCCCAACACGGAAAAACGGCTCTTATCCATGTTCGAATACATCATTTCAATTGCCGGCATCTCTTCAATACATGCCGGACATTTGGGTCCCCACACCACCACCACGTTCCATTTTCCATTAGCGGTATACTCATGCAATGTATGCTTGTGACCGTTTACATCTTTCAGTGTAATATTCGGTAACGTTGTTGCTAGCGCAGCAGAACTGGAGAAAAGCAGGCTCACAATAAGCCAGCTGTATAACTTTTTTACCAATAATTTATTCATAACCCAAACCAGACAATAAGCTGAATCGTTTTCGACATTCTATTTAACCGCCAGTTCCTTAGCCCTGATATTTCATCAGGTTGGCTAATATACCAACCTTAATTAGTGTTACGCATAAATTCAGACGGAAACACCCAACTTTTTCAGATATACCATCAATATTGAAATAGCAGCGGGGGTAACGCCGGGAATACGACCAGCCTGGCCAATGGTTTCGGGACGGTGATCCATTAGTTTCTGACGCACTTCCGCAGACAGACCCCGCACCTGTTTATAATCCATCATGTCTGATATTTGCATTTTTTCATGCCGTCGTGCCCGGTCTATTTCTTCCTGCTGACGATGCAGATAACCGGCATATTTTGCCTGAATTTCTATCTGCTCCGCAACAGCCGGAGTAATGTTTACCCCCTCACCAATAATTTCTGTAAGCATGGCATAATCCAGTTCGGGACGGCGCAATAACGCATCCGCTTTATAACTACGCCCTAATGGTTTATCAAATTGTGCGGAAAACCGCTTTGCCTGTGCTGACCCCGGCGCCACGTTATAACCGGTCAGTCGCTGTTGTTCATTAATAATGCTTTCCTGTTTTAATACAAATTGTTGCCACTGAGCCTCACTAAGCAGGCCCATTTTTTGCGCCTGCTCGCTAAGACGTAAATCGGCATTGTCTTCACGTAGGATCAGCCGATATTCCGCCCGCGAGGTAAACATACGGTAAGGTTCCTGCGTTCCTAGCGTAACCAGATCATCCACCAGCACTCCGATATAGGCCTGATCTCGCCCCGGTACCCATGCCTCTTTTTCCTGTACCTGACGTGCAGCATTTATTGCGGCCAGCAGGCCCTGGGCACCCGCTTCTTCATAGCCAGTGGTGCCATTAATCTGGCCAGCGAAGAATAGTCCGCGAATAAACCGGGTTTCCAGTGACGACCTTAAATCCCGCGGGTCGAAGAAGTCATATTCAATAGCATAACCGGGGCGGGTGATGTGAGCCTGCTCGAAACCTTTCATGGAACGTACAAATTCAAGCTGCATATCAAACGGCAGGCTGGTAGAAATCCCGTTGGGATAAACTTCGTTCGTTGTTAGCCCTTCGGGTTCAATAAAAATCTGGTGCGAGGTTTTGTCGGCAAAACGCACGACTTTATCTTCAATGGATGGGCAGTAACGTGGGCCGATACCTTCGATCACCCCATTGTACATGGGGGAACGATGCAAGCCTTCACGGATAATATCATGCGTCTGTGCATTGGTATGGGTGATATAACAGCTAATTTGTTGCGGATGCTCATCGACTGAACCGGTAAAGGAAAAGACAGGGACGGGGGTATCACCCGGCTGTTCTGCCAGATCGGTGTAGTCAATGCTGCGGCTATCTATACGCGGTGGGGTGCCGGTTTTTAATCGCTTTACACGAAAGGGTAGATCACGCAGGCGTTTAGCTAGCGCAAGGGAGGGCGGATCCCCGGCGCGGCCACCACTATAGTGACTGTCGCCAATGTGAATTAACCCCCCCAGGAAAGTGCCCACCGTTAGCACCACCGCTTTGGCGCGAAACTTCAGCCCCATCTGGGTCACCACGCCAGTAACCCGCTGGGCACCATCAATGGTTTCAATAATCAGGTCATCGACTGCCTGCTGAAAAAGGCACAGATCCGGCTGATTTTCCAGCGCCTGACGAATAGCGGCCTTATACAAAACCCGATCGGTCTGTGCCCGCGTTGCCCGCACCGCTGGGCCTTTACGACTATTTAATACCCGAAACTGAATACCGCTACGATCGGTGGCTTTCGCCATAATGCCGCCCATCGCGTCAATTTCTTTCACCAGATGGCTCTTACCAATTCCACCAATGGCCGGATTACAGCTCATCTGCCCGAGCGTTTCGATATTGTGTGTCAACAACAGGGTTTTCACCCCCATACGCGCGGCCGCCAGCGCAGCCTCGGTTCCAGCGTGACCACCACCGATTATGATGACATCAAACGATTCAGTATAGAACATAGTGGTATCAGGGTGGACAATGCTGTTTTCTGGTTACAGAATCGCCTATTGCAATAAGGCCCGGGGGCAAAAGAGACTAACTAAGGATCTTTATGACTGATATTGCCGTCATCTATTTTACCGAGGAACCCTTTCTGCTTCTCTTTTCCTAAGGCAGGTTTAAGTTTAACCCCATCATCAGGTAAACAACCAGCACGGCACCGAATATGGCAACAAATAAATTGCTGACGGTACCACACCAGAGCATATAACCTTTTGGAATCTCATCAGAAGAAAGGCGAGTCAAAAAACGTCTGAACTGGAAAATTGAGAGCACACTCATGACTGAAGCAAACCCAATCAATGTCAGACCGATAACAAACGACAGATGGCGCTGGCCGCCGGTACTGGAAATCTGTAAGGTATTAATAAAAAGGCCAAATCGCTCAATAACAAACCCCATGGCAATTAGTGACACTGAGGTACGATTCCATGCCAGCAGAGTGCGCTCTGCCGCAAAGAGTACACGTGGATCGTCAAGGTAAGACATAGGATTCCTGATAAATATTAACACCACCGCTATATTAGCCGTGAGTATTACAAAGTAACAAACAAGGGAATTTACTGCTAAGAGCACTCAGGGAAATGCATTCTACTCTATTCTCGCCCTTACGTGCAAGCTATAATTTTGGCGGTTATCCAGGAGCCTGTCCGAGAACAGGCTCCTGGGACATACCCGATAATTAGCTGCGATACATTACGTCTTCACTATGCAGCTATCTACTTTTATGTTATTTTAGTCACCTGTCTAACTAATAAATAATGAGGGCTCGGCCATGTCAGACTCAACCAAGCATTCACTCAGTGATGCAATCACCGCTTTTCAGCAGGAAATGCTGCCACAGATGCCGGCTGACGTTGTTACCATCATGCAATCGGCTATGGCGGATTTAAAACAGTCGGGGCTTGAGGGTACGGCTAAAAAAGCCGGTGACAACTGCCCCGATTTCACTTTACCCAATGCAGATAATGAAATCATTAGCCTTTCATCGCGGCTTGAAAAAGGTCCGGTCGTTATTAGCTTCTATCGCGGTGCCTGGTGCCCGTATTGCAATCTGGAAATTAATGCCTTGCAGGCCAGCCTCGATGCCATTCAATCACAGGGTGCAACCCTGCTGGCGATAACACCGCAAACGCCCGATAAGTCACACGAACAGATTAAAGAAAAAGCCCTGACATTTGAGGTATTAAGCGATAAACACAATACACTGGCACGTCAGTTTGGCCTGGTGTTTACGCTACCGGAAGCCCTGCGACCCATTTATGCAAGCTGGGGCATTGATGTACCTGGACACAACGGGGACGATACATTTGAGTTACCGGTACCCGCGACCTATATTGTGGGACAGGATAAAAAGATTAAGTATGCCTTTGTTAATGTTGATTATACGCAACGACTGGAACCAGACATTATTATTGAACAGCTTACCGCTATTTGATTTTAATAAAAAAGTTCTCATATAGAGCCCTTTTACGGGGCAGAATTAGCACGCGGGAATGCCTTATGGGCACTTCTATTAATTACTCGCAACCTCTGGCTTTACGTCCAACGCGGTTTCACCACGATATAAATCCTCGATGGTTTCCCGCTGACGGATAAGATAATGGCTATCGGCAGCCACCATAATTTCTGCCGCGCGTGGCCGGGAATTATAATTTGAACTCATGCCAAAACCATACGCACCAGCGGAGAGTATGGCAAGAATATCGCCCTGGTGGATTCGTAGCGCCCGCTCCTTGCCCAGGAAATCACCCGTTTCACAGACCGGTCCCACTACATCGTACACATGCTCTGGCGCATCGGAAGATTCAAGTAGAGAAATAATTTTTTGCCAGGCACCATAGAGTGACGGTCGCATCAGGTCATTCATGGCCGCATCCACAATAGCAAAATTTTTATCTTCATTATGCTTGAGATACAATACCTCGGTTAGCAATATACCGGCATTAGCGGCAATAGCACGCCCCGGTTCGATAATAATTTCGTAATCGCGGCCATCCAGCTTTTCCAGTATTGCCGCGACTTGCTGCTGGGGCTGTGGTGGTGTTTCATCCCGGTAGCAAACGCCCAGCCCGCCGCCCAGGTCAAGATGGTGAAGCTTTATTCCCTCTGCGGCCAGTTTATCAACAATAGCCAGTACCCGTTCCAGCGCATCCACAAACGGACTGACCTCGGTAAGCTGTGAGCCAATATGGCAGTCAATACCCAGCAGATTAAGGTGCGGCGAGGCCGCCATGCGTTTGAACACCGCTATGGCAGCATCAACCGCAACACCAAATTTATTATCTTTTAAACCCGTGGAGATATAGGGGTGGGTTTTAGCATCTATATCCGGATTCACCCGCAGCGACACCGGGGCGATAATATTTTTTTCTGCGGCAACCGCTTCGATCTGATCCAGTTCAGCTTCTGATTCAATATTAAAACACCGGATACCAACATCCAGCGCACGCTTAATTTCCGCACGGGTTTTCCCCACCCCGGAAAACACCACCTTAGTGGCATCACCACCAGCTTTTAACACCCGTTCGAGTTCGCCAACCGATACAATATCAAAGCCTGAACCCAGTTTTGCCAGTACATTTAATACCGCCAGATTCGAATTTGCCTTTACTGCATAACAGACCAGATGTGGCCGTTTACCAAAGGCATTATCAAATGCTCTCCAGTGTCGTTCCAGCGTCGCCCGCGAATAAACATAGCAGGGGGTGCCCCATTGCTGCACGTGCTGATAAAGGTCAACATCTTCAGCCATCAGGTGGCCATTTTTATAGTTAAAGTAATCCATAATTTATCAGGCAAAATCAGCCGTTATTATCGCCATGTTGTGTTACGTTTTCGCTGGGAGGGAGGGTCACTGCATGGGAAGCATTACCCTCGGATTGTGGCACTCGCTTTTGCTGACTATGCCCGGCGCTATCAGGCAGATACAATGCTCCCTGATTACCACAGGCTGTCAAACTCAGACTGAAAAGAACAAAAGGTATGATTAGCCAAAAAAGTCGCATTAACGATTCACCGCGCAATAATGTGTCACCCTGCACTATCACAGGAACAGAAGTGCTGCAAATGGCGGATTTTACCTGAATCAGTGGTTGAAGGTAACAGCACAAAGAGTATTATCCCCATCACAGATATACGCTTGACCCGCCCGCCATACAGAAAAATCTATATCCGCCGGGTTTCTCAGGAAACTCTGATTAAGTCATAAATCGGAGGTTCCCTAACCCATACAGCAGTTATTATTATGCCTGAACAACCCTCGACACTGGAATGTATTACTCTGGAAACTGGCCCCAGCCCAGACGCTGCCATTATCTGGCTACACGGTCTGGGTGCTGACGCCCATGATTTCGTTCCTCTTGTTGAACAGCTTCAGTTACCCTCGGATGCGGCCATCCGGTTTGTTTTCCCTCACGCCCCGATACGCCCGGTCAGCCTGAATCAAGGCCAGGCGATGCGCGCCTGGTACGATCTCTATGGACTAACTTTCGATGCGCGGGACGATGAACAGGGCATTAAAACCAGCAGTGAAAGTATCCGCCAGTTATGCCAGCAGCAACAGGCTCTGGGTATTGAAAGCCGACGTATCATTATTGCCGGTTTCTCACAGGGTGGCGCCATTGCATTGCACTGTGGCCTGCGTTACCCGGAAAAACTGGGCGGCATTATCGCTCTATCCACCTATCTGTGTTTAAAATCATCGCTAAATACCGAAATGAGCGCTTTTGCCACCCAGACATCTGTTTTTATGGCTCACGGCCAACAGGATGAGACGGTACTTTATGAGTATGGCCAGCAAAGTATGCAGATACTGAAAACGGCCGGTATTCCCCTGACATGGCATACTTATATTATGGGTCATAGTGTCTCTACAGAGGAAATATGCGACCTTCGGTCGTGGATTTTACAGACATTAACACTGCCTTCTTTACATTCGTATACATAAAAATTCCCCTCATAAATTCGCCTTTTTTACCAAATGACGCTAGTATTAAAGTAGCACACCTGCCCGGAATAGTCAGACAGCTTCGGGATACGTCAACGACTACCGGAGGTTTTATGATAAAACAGGAATTAAAACTGAGTGTTGATATCATCGCAGCAGAACCTTTATGGAAAGTGGCACCGACAAAAGATCAGGATGGTGGCCCGGTCAGTGACGTTTTAATGATTATACCAAAATTAAAAACCCGCCCGCAGCAATACATTAAAGACACCCTGGCAAATATTGAATTTGCACTGAAACAACACAGTAATATTGTTCTGTTTGCCAACGTTGATATGCGTCTCAATACCCTGTGGGTATCCTTTAAAGCAGTGCCGGGGGTTTATGCAACCATTGTTTCAACATTAAAAATAAATATTCCCGAAGCGGTACTGGTTGGTGATTCTCACTCACGGCTGTATCAGGAAAAATAAGAGTGATCTTTTTCAAGAGTTAAACTATGCCTCAACCTGCGATAGATGCCGCCTCTTTTGCTGAAATAAAAGCACTGATGGGTGATACCTTTAACGATGTTCTCCGTCTTACCCTGGAAACCCTGCCACAACAACTAAAATTGCTCGAACAAGCGATTAACAACAAAGATGCGGAACAGATTTTTAGTGTCGCCCATCGAATCAAAAGCTCATCCGGCACTATCGGCGCACTCGGCCTGGCAAAAAACACCGGACAGATTGAACTCATCGGTCGTTCCGGGTCGGCGGATGTTCCTTCCACTTTATTGCAGTCGTTACACTTATCTATACAGGAAGTTGTACTTCAACTTGAAAATGAATTACGGTGAAAAACCAATCTAAAATAATCAGACCTTATTCGAGTATCCCTCACTTCCGCCTGCAGTATCATCAAGTACCTGCCGGATTCGTTGCGCCAGATCAGCCTTGCGGTAGGGTTTATTGAGTAAATGAACAGCAAACCGCTCAAGTCCATTGTGAGTCATTGTCTTCGAAGTAAAACCTGAGGTTAACAATACCTTAAGTCCCGCATGTTGCTGCGTTGCCCGTTCCGCCAATTCATAACCGTTTATCCCGCCGGGCATCACCACATCACTAAACAGCAGATCAATTTCTTTATCCTCGGCCAATATTTTTAGTGCCTGTGAAGCCCTTTCCGCGGTACAGGTTCGGTAACCCAGATCCATCAGATATTGCTCAGCCAATTGTAATAAATCAATTTCATCATCAACAAGAAGGATGGTCTCACTACCCGTGGGCAACGCGCCCTGGTGGTTATTATTAATGACCGTAATGACTTCATCTGTTGTGGAGCGAGGTAGATACAGGCGCATGGTACTCCCCAGCCCCAGCTCTGAATAAATCCTGATGTCGCCACCATAACGTTTCAGGAAACCGTACACCATTGCCATCCCAAGTCCTGTCCCTTTTCCTTCGGGTTTGGTTGTAAAAAAAGGTTCAAAAACATGGTCCAGCGTTTTTTTATCCATGCCGGTACCGGTATCACTAATCATTAACTGTATATAATCACCGGTTTTCAGCTCGGGGTTAAGCTCGGTATAATCCGCATCCAGATATTTATTGCTGGTTTCTATCAGCAGCTTCCCGCCCTCGGGCATGGCATCTCGGGCATTAATAACAAGGTTCAGAATAACATCCTGAAATTCACCCGAATTAATCTGGGTCGGCCACAAATCATCAACCAGAAAATATTCAACCTCTACCTCGGGCGTGACTGACCGTGCAATCATAACCTCCAGCTCCCTGAGTATGGCATTAATATCTACCACGCTTGTTTCCCCACTTTTCCTCCGGGAAAAAACCAGTAATTGACGGGTTAAATCCACACAGCGCTGCGCAGCCCGGGCGGCATTTTCTACCCACTTGCGGGGTTTTTCATCGTCAGCAGCATAACCTTCCAGAAAATCCAGGTAGCCAATAACAATCCCAAGCTGGTTATTAAAATCATGGGCGATACCGCCGGAAAGCTGACCGATTGCCTCCATTTTATGTGAACGACGCAACGTTTCCTCTGTCTGATACTGCCTGGTAACATCACGAAAGACCAGCACCACGCCCAGGATTTCTCCCTTTTGATTCATAATCGGCGCACCACTGTCGGCAATCTGATATTCAGTGCCCTTTTTGCTGACCAGAACGGTATGATTCGCTAACCCAACAACTTTTTTCGAGATAAGCACCTTGTCAACCGGGTTATCACACGGCACGCGTGTTTCACCACTAATAATATTAAAAACGGTATGCAGTGGCTGCCCTGTGGCCTGCTGATAATTCCATCCGGTCAGTTGTTCTGCTATTTTGTTCATTAAAACAATACAACCATCCAGATCGGTAGTAATAACCGCATCCCCGATAGAATGTAATGTAACGTTGAGTTGTTCTTTTTCCGCTAATAATTTTTTTTCTGCCTGATCCAGTTCCTTGATAGCCTCTTCTTTGGCCGTTATTTCCTGTTGCAGGGTATCAACATGAATCAACATTCGCCCGGAAAGCGGGCGGAGCAGAAAAATTAATCCCATCCATCCCAGCGGGATAACCAGCACGACAATAACCAGCACAATAATCAGTACATCCTGAGAAATGTCTTTAAAAAGTTCCGTTTTATCCATGATGACCGCTATGTTCCAGTCGATACCTTTAATAGAACTGTAAGCGGCTAATTCATGGGCGTTATCCAGCAAATGCACCACCCCTTTTTGCATGGCGGTATCGGCCTGTTTGAGTGCCTGTCGTGCAATGGTTAAATCCTCGGACTGCTCTGCTTTAAGGTCTGCCTTTCCCGCTAACCGTAAGGTGAAAAATAGTCGCGGTTGTTTCTTCACATTTAAACGCCCTAATATCATCTCCCCGGTAGCGCCTAATCCATTGTAGTTCCGAACAATTTCCCGTAGTTTAGATGTTGTAAAAAGCACAATATCCATGCCCACCTGCTTTTTTTGTCTATTTATAATGGGGGCACTTACCACAATGTATAACTGATTACCAATCGTTACCGGACCACTAAGCACCGGTTTATTGTATTGGGTATGCCGCAGGTGAAGAAATTTTTTGGGAACAGTCAGACCAGCCTGAACAACAGGTTCTCCCGATTTATCCAGCTCGCTTATGCCAACAGCAAAATTAGACAAGTGGTGAAGAATTTTTTTGGGCACAACTACGCCAACCTGAACGACCGGTTTCCCCCGTTTATCCAGCCGGCTTATGCTAACAGCAAAATTAGACAAATGGATGGCATCCAGAAGTTTTGGGGTCGTGAACTTTCTTAAAGTCGCAATATCTATTTCTTTATTATTATATTTCTCAAGAAATTCA
>CAYXNL010000016.1:34950-43597 GCA_964466455.1 uncultured Thiotrichaceae bacterium | reverse complement strand
CATAAAAAAACGGCTCAGACAAATAGCTGTCAATGACAACTACTCAACTGAACCGTCTATAGAATTGGTAGCGGGGGCAGGATTTGAACCTACGACCTTCGGGTTATGAGCCCGACGAGCTGCCAGACTGCTCCACCCCGCAACGACAAGACGCGAATATTACGGAAATTATGCGTAGATTGCAAGGCATACAACACATCATTTAAGAATATTTTTTCGGTTGTATGATTAAACTAGAATAAATTTACCCACAACAATCTTGTGGCGCTGTAAAACAAAAACAACGCCTGTCAATTACGTAAAGACTGACAGGCACAAAGACATCAATGCAGCCGGGTAAATACCCAAAGCAAGAATGGCAAGACCATTAGTACTCAATGTGATCTGCATATCGCGACCACATTCAATCGGAACTCGCTCCGTGGCATCATCAAAATACATCACCTTGATAATACGTAAATAATAAAATACACCTATAATTGAGAAGATAACAGCCAGTATCGCCAGCCATACCATATTGACTTTAATAACGGCACTAATTACTGCCAGCTTCGCCCAGAACCCCAGGGTAGGCGGCACCCCTGCCATGGAGAACATCAAAATCAGCATAATAAAGGCAAACCAGGGACTACGCTGATTTAAACCGGCAAAATCTGAAATATTCTCTGCTTCAAACCCTTTTCTTGCCATAAGAATGACCATGCCAAAGCCACCCAGTGACATAAGCGTATAAGAAATAGTATAAAACATGGCCGCTGCATAACCTTCACTACTACCGGCAATCATTCCCAGCAAAATAAAACCGACATGTGAAATAGTGGAGTACGCGAGCATTCGTTTAATATTTGCCTGTGCAATCGCAACAATATTACCCACTGCCATGGATAAAATAGACAGCACAATCAACATCTGCTGCCAGTCAGGTTGCAAACCAGGCAGTCCATCAACCAGCAGACGAATCATCATGGCAAATCCGGCAAGTTTAGGAGCGGTACCAATAAACACGGTAACAACCGTTGGCGCTCCCTGGTAAACATCGGGCATCCACATATGGAACGGTACCGCACCAAGTTTGAATGCCAACGCCACAACAATAAAAACCAGCGCAAAAATAAGACCGATATGCTGTGCACTACCGCTACTACCAGCAACGGCTGCGGCAATGTCTGCAAACTTCAGGCTACCCGACAGGCCATACAATATTGACATGCCATAGAGCAACATGCCGGATGCCAGCGCCCCCAGCACAAAATATTTCATTGCCGCTTCTGCCGCCCGGGAATCATTGCGATTAAAGGCCACCATCGCATACAGACATAAGGAGAGTAATTCCAGCCCCAGGTACAACATCAGCATATTATTCGCTGAAATCATCAGCATCATTCCACAGATACTGAATAGCCCCAGCACATAAAATTCACCCTTAAAGATATTACGCTGGGCAAGGTATTCGCGTGAATAAACAAAAACACAAAAACTGATAATCAGAACAAATAATTTCAGCACATCGGACAGACGATCATGAATATAAAAATCATTGAAGGCCAGTGTAGTATGCTGAGCCGGATTCATTAATATAAGAGCAATGGTTACGATTAGCCCAAGCTGCGCCAGAACATAACTGAAGTTACGCTTTTCTTCCGGCAGAAAAAGGTCTACCAGCAGAACCACACAGGCCATAATCAGTAAGAAAATTTCTGGCATAGCAGTAACTATATGCAATGAATCCAATGTCATTATTTCCGGGGTCATTATTTCGTATCCGATAAAATCAGTGTAGTGACAGCTTGGTCACAGAGATATGGTGTAGAAAGTTTATTACCGTTGCATGCATCACATTAATCAGTGGGGCAGGCCACAAACCAAGTCCCAGTACAGCAATTGCCAGCAAGACCATAATGCTTAACTCTCTGGCATTGATATCGGTTAATTTTTTCACACCATCATTAACCACTTCGCCATAAAATACACGCTTAACCATCCATAACGTATAGGCAGAACCAAGAATCAGCGTTAGCGCAGCAAGGAAGGCATACCAGAAATTAGCGTGGAAGCTGGCCAGAATGATCATGAACTCACCGACAAAACCCGACGTACCCGGCAAACCCGCATTTGCCATGGCAAAAAATACCGCAAAACCGGTAAAAATCGGCATCGTGTGAACCACACCACCGTAGGCAGAAATTTCACGGGTATGCATTCGGTCATACAGTACGCCAATCATCAGGAACAGTGCGCCAGCAATAAAGCCATGTGAAATCATCTGCACCATGGCACCTTCCACTGCCAGTACGGCACCATGTCCACCGGGATTTGCCGGGTTAGATAAAATCTGGAAGACAATAAATAGCCCCAGGGTAACAAAACCCATGTGCGCAATGGATGAATAGGCCACCAGTTTTTTCATGTCCTTCTGAACCAGTGCAACAAAACCAACATACACGATTGCAACCAGCGACATCAGAATAATCAGCCAGTCAAGCATATGTGCTGCATCAGGCGCAATCGGTAGACTGAAACGGATAAACCCATAACCACCAATCTTTAACATTATCGAAGCCAGAATAACCGAGCCACCGGTAGGCGCTTCAACATGGGCATCCGGCAACCAGGTATGCACCGGCCACATCGGAACCTTCACCGCAAACGCCATCAGGAACGCGAGAAAGATCAGGGTCTGTTCATGTAAATTTAATGGTAGTTGTTGCATCGTCAGAATGTCAAAACTACCACTCCGATAATACAGATAGATCAATGCCACCAGCATAAATACCGAGCCGATGAAGGTGTAAATAAAAAACTTGATGGTGGCATATACTCGCCTTGGTCCACCCCAGACACCAATCAGAATATACATAGGGATCAGCATTGCTTCCCAGAATACATAAAACAGCATCGCGTCCAGTGAGGCGAATACACCTACCATGGATCCTTCCATAATCAGAAATGCGGCCAGATACTGCGACGGTTTTTTCTTAATAACATCCCAACTGGAAAGTATAACAAGAATAGTTGTAAACGTAGTCAGGATGATTAGTGGCATGGAAAATCCATCCACGCCGAGGTGATAATGAATATTATATGCTGGTATCCATGCAGCCAGCTCCTCAAACTGCATCGCTGAGGTGGTGGTATCAAAATTTATATACAAACCCAGGCTTAATATAAAGGTAACCACCGCAATAACCAGAGCCAGTCTGCGTACGCCACCCGCATCACCTTTATCACCTGAAAGCAGCACAGCGATACCGCCCAGTATTGGCAGCCAGACTGTCAGACTCAGTAATGGTAAATCAGCAAACATAGTGATCCTTTATCTCCGTACTATACGGTTCATAATAATTCATAAATATCTATTAGTATCTATTTATTAATGCCTGTCTATTAACGCCCGACTCAGATTCTGCTTATCGAAACAGACCGATACCAAACAGCATTAATAAACCGATAATCATCGCAAAAGCATAATGGTATAACAGCCCGGTTTGCATACGACGTGTAAAAAAAGCAAACCAGTTAACTAATCGGGCAGAGCCGTTCACCACGATGCCATCAATAAACTTAACATCGCCAAAATGCCACAGACCATTACCGATTAAACGGCTACCGCCACCAAATACCCAGGCATAGACATCATCAAAATAATATTTCTGTTTCAGTGGCTGATAAATAAAGGCCAGTTTCTGTTTTGCCACATCAGCAATCGTCGGTTGTTTCATATAGATATACCAGGCAGAGAACACACCGGCCATCGCCAGATAAAAAGCCGGCCCGGAAAATCCTTCCTGCATAAATGCCCAGGCACCATGATAGTTTCTGCCAACCTCAGCCAGACCTGCGTGCTGTGCAGAGATGAAAATAGCACTACCGAAAAAATTACCAAACAGAACATCACCAATGGTGAAGCCGCCGATAAAAATCGAAGGGATGGCCAGCATAATTAGTGGCACCGTAACCACCCAGGATGGTTCGTGTAAATTTTCCCGGGTGTGCTTATCCATGCGCTCCTCCCCATGAAACACCAGAAAGAATAAACGGAAGATATAAAACGCAGTAACAAATACTCCGCCAAGAACACACAAATAGGCAAATTCATGACCTGCAATGGTCGTATGGTGGACAACATCAATAATGGTATCTTTGGAAAAGAAGCCGGAAAAACCAGGGAAGCCAATGAGTGCCAGCGAACCAATTAATGTCGTCCAGTAGGTAATCGGCAGATATTTTTTCAGCCCACCCATTTTGCGCATATCCTGTTCGTGATGCATGGCAAGAATTACCGAACCGGCAGCAAGGAATAACAGTGACTTAAAGAAGGCGTGAGTCATTAAGTGAAAGACCGCAGCGGAATAGGCTGACGCACCCAGCGCAACCGTCATATAACCCAGTTGTGACAGCGTAGAATAGGCAATGACACGCTTAATATCATTTTGCACAATGGCGACCAGGCCCATCATAAAGGCACCGAGCCCGCCAATAATCATCATAAAACTTAATGCATTATTGGATAATTCGTATAGTGGTGACATTCTGGCGACCATAAAGATACCCGCCGTCACCATGGTTGCCGCATGAATTAATGCCGAAATCGGCGTCGGACCTTCCATTGAATCGGGCAGCCAGACATGTAATGGAACCTGTGCCGACTTACCCATCGCGCCAACAAACAGCAGAATACAGATTACCGACACCACACTCCATGAATGACCGGCAAAAATAGTCATCGTTTCAGCGGACATAATGTTTGCCTTCGCAAAAACACTGGCATAATCCAGACTGCCCGAGTACATCACTACCGCCGCAATGCCGAGTATAAAACCAAAGTCTCCTACCCGATTGACAATAAAGGCTTTCAGATTAGCATATACCGCAGTGGGTCTAACCGACCAGAATCCGATCAGCAGATACGACACCAGCCCTACGGCTTCCCAGCCAAAAAATAACTGCATAAAGTTATTCGACATCACCAGCATCAGCATGGAAAAAGTAAACAGGGCAATATAGCTGAAGAAGCGTTGGTATGAGTTGGTTCCGGCCAGGCTATCTTTGGGCCAGTTATCCAGATCATCCGCCATGTAGCCAATGGTATAAATATGTACCGCCAGCGACACAAACGTGACCACGGTCATCATCATTACGCTCAGGTTATCAATTAGAAAGCCTACTTCGAAATGAAGACCGCCAACCACCATCCAGCTATATACCGTGCCATTATAGGCAGGTAGATGCTGATACAGATGTTGGTAGAGCACAACCAGTGACAACACGAAAGAAATCGCAACACCGAGTATCGTAACGCTATGAGCACCTCTGCGGCCAATCTGTGCGCCAAAGAAACCGGCAATAATCGCCCCCAGTAAAGGTGCCAGTACGATAGCAAGGTATATATTTTCCATTGTCATTATCCCTTCAGCTCATCGAGTTCATCAACATTAATAGTATGACGATTACGGAACAGCACCACTAATATCGCCAGGCCGATAGCAGCCTCAGCCGCCGCCACGGTCAGAATAAAAAACACAAAGACCTGACCGGCGTTATCATTGAGGTAATGTGAAAAAGCAATGAAATTCATATTGGCCGCCAGTAGCATCAGTTCGATACACATCAACAGAACGACTACATTTTTCCGGTTAAGAAAAATACCGGCAATACCGATTGCAAACAAAATTGCCGCCAGTGTTAAATAACTGCTCAGAGTAATCATTGTTTCTCCTCAGCCTGCATCGAAATAATTTTCAGGCGATCGTTACGCTGTACCTTAACCTGCTCACTCGGTCGCTGATGCCGGGTATTCGGGCGTGAACGCAGCGTCAAAGTAATCGCAGCAATAATGGCGACCAGTAATATCACGGCGGCAATTTCAAACGCCAGTATATATTGCGTGTAAAGCACCTCACCAAGCTCTCTGGTATTACTGTAATTAGCAGGATGCACAACGGCGTGGTGCAAGGCCGCCATGTTACTGACATCCGGACCTGTTGGGCCGACAACCCAGACCATAATCGCCAGCATAACCATCGCAAAAGCGATACCAACCGGCAGATAACTGACAAAACCCTCGCGCATCTGTGCGATATTAATATCGAGCATCATCACCACAAACAGGAACAGAACCATCACCGCGCCCACATAAACCAGCACCAGAACAATCGCCAGGAACTCCGCCTCCAGCATCAACCAGATTGCAGCGCTACAGAAGAACGTCAATACCAGAAATAAAGCAGAATGCACCGGGTTTTTCGATACCACCACACCCAATGCCGACATAATCACCATGCCAGCAAAAACAAAAAATAAAAAATCAGTAATCGTCATAACCATCCTACCGGTAAATGGCATCCGCCTGTTTATTGGCCGAAATTTCTGCTTCGTATTTATCACCGATTTCCAGCAGCTTCTGTTTTGTCATTATCTGGCTACCGTGTTCTTCAAAGTGATATTCAAAAATATGTGTTTCTACAATGGAATCAACCGGGCAGGCTTCTTCACAAAAACCGCAATAAATACATTTAAATAAATCTATTTCATACCGTGTCGTACGACGGCTACCATCTTCGC
Organism: uncultured Thiotrichaceae bacterium; assembly: GCA_964466455.1. Classification (GTDB taxonomy): domain Bacteria; phylum Pseudomonadota; class Gammaproteobacteria; order SZUA-229; family SZUA-229; genus S010-25. The sequence continues at coordinate 37,036 of CAYXNL010000016.1, read as the reverse complement.
GTTGCTCTGAATCAATCGTTATCGCCAGCGCCGGACACACTGCCTCACACAACTTACAGGCAATGCAGCGTTCTTCTCCATTGGCATAACGGCGCAGGGCATGCAAACCACGAAAACGCGGTGACATCGGTGTTTTCTCTTCCGGATACTGCACTGTTATTTTTGGTGCAAACAGATATTTACCGGTGACACTCAGCCCCTGTAATAGCTCAATAAATAGAAAACTCTTGAAGAAATGTTTAATTTTATTCATCATTATCTCCAGCCTATGTCGCCCACGGTCCAATTTGTGCAACCACCATCAGCCCCTCAACAAATAACCAGAAGATCGTTACCGGGATAAACACTTTCCACCCCAGCCGCATGATCTGGTCATAACGATAACGTGGAAAAGTAGCACGGAACCAGAGAAAGCAAAAGGCAAAAAAACAGGCTTTGGCAAAGAACCAGAACAAACTGGGCTGCCCCAGCCAGTTATCTGCACCGACCACTCCCGCAAAAGGTGATAACCAGCCACCCAGAAACAGCAGTGCGGTTAATGATGAAATCAAAATAATATTGGCATATTCAGCGAGAAAGAATACGGCAAAGGCCATCCCCGAATATTCCACATGAAACCCGGCGACAATTTCCGATTCTCCCTCGGCTACATCAAACGGTGCCCGGTTGGTTTCCGCTACGCCGGAGATAAAATAAACAAAAAATAACGGAAATAATGGCCAGATATACCAGCTTGAAATACCACCTGCCTGACCTTCAATAATGGCCCCCATATTCAGACTACCACTGGCCATGACCACACCGACCAGTGCAAAGCCCATCGCAATTTCATAGGATACAACCTGCGCGCCAACCCGCAGGGAACTCATAATGGCGTATTTGGAATTGGATGCCCAACCGGCAATAATTATTCCGTAAACACCAATTGAGGACAGCGCCAGTATATATAATAGTCCTGCATTGACATTCGTTAACACCATACCGCGATCAAAGGGTATCACCGCCCAGGCAGCCAGGGCTGGCATAAGAGCCAGAACCGGAGCAATTAAAAACAGGAACTTATCCGATTTTTCAGGAATAATGACTTCCTTGAACAACAATTTCAGCGCATCGGCAATGGGTTGCAACCAGCCGCGTGGCCCGACACGGTTTGGCCCGATTCGAATCTGCATATAACCAATAATCTTACGTTCTGCATAAGTGATATATGCCACGCAAAGCATCAGTGGAATTAAAATCAGGATGATCTTGCCTAAAATTAATAATACCGTCTGCCAGTCTGCGGGAAACCAGTTCCAGATTTGCAGGCCGGTTGCAATCAAATTGTTTATTGTTTCACTCATGCACCCTGCCCTTCATTTATTGCAGCCAGTTCTATTGCAACCAGTTCTATTTCACCAAATGCCGCGCCCAGTAACGCATTGCCTTCCACTGCTGAAGGTATCCAGACACAGCCATCGGGAACACACTCATCAATGACCAGCGGCAGACCGACACTGTTACTATCCTGCGTTACCTGAACACTGTTTACCTCACCCAGACCAAGACGCCGAGCCTCACGCTGATTAATAGAGACACTCTGGGTTTGTGCATCCATGGTTTGCTGCAATGAACGCGCCCGCCGGACAATAGCATCCGTTGCATAAATGGGAACATCGGCAGCACGATGTAATTTGTCAGACGGTTGCAGAGGCTGTAGTTTTACTGGTGTTGTCAGCGTGTTGTCCAGTTCAATGGATTCACAGTGGCAACGTACTTCGCTTTTAACGTCCTCTGAAGAGAGATAATCAAAGCCGTCAACACCCACCATATTTCCCAGCACACGCAATATCTTCCATGCCGGACGCGCCTCACCCGGCGGCGTGATAATACCTTTAAAACTCTGCCAGTAGCCTTCCACATTCACATAGGTTCCGGAAGTTTCTGTAAAGTTTGCAGCAGGCAGCATCACATCGGCTACCTGTTTTAATGAGGTAGATTGATAGGCAGAGATGGAAACCACAAAATCAGCGCGTTGCAGGGCGGCTATTAGTTTTGCTGCATCGCCAGCATCGGTGTCCGGTTCAATATTAACCAGCAGGCAGGC
>CAYXNL010000016.1:7444-34850 GCA_964466455.1 uncultured Thiotrichaceae bacterium | reverse complement strand
GTTTTGCTGCATCGCCAGCATCGGTGTCCGGTTCAATATTAACCAGCAGGCAGGCCGCAAGCGTTTCATCCATAAGATCCGCCAGATGTTTGCCGCTGATATTGTCATGCTCGTGACCATCCTGACCGTGACCGTCTTCATTGTGACCGTCCTCCTTGTGGCTGTCTTCATTGCGACCACCGGCACCACGGTGGGGAACCGCACCGGCAAGCCATGCACCAGCAGCATTGGCACCCTCGGTTAAATAACCAAGGCGACTGTCTGTTTGCCTGGCGATTGCATCGGCCAGGGTACGCAAAGCAGAAAACTGCGGGTGCATGGCGGCTATATTACCCAGCAGAACAGCGGCACTGCCAGCATCCATTAACTGTTTTGCCACGGCTTTATGCGTATTATTCGGTTTCACCGCAGCAAGTGCTGCCTTTAAATTTGCCGGTACCTTGCTGCCACCAAGCTTGAAAACCACAGCAGCAATCGCTGCCAGTTCTGCAACCATATTTTGTGGTGCGACAGCAATATTGTACGCCAGCGGATAATTTAACTCATATTCACGCGGATTAAGAAAAGAGATCTGTGCCTGATTATTCACCACCGCCTTATGTAAGCGCAGATTAGCAATCGGCTGTTCCTTGCGGATATTTGAACCAATCAACAGCGCTGCATCCAGCTTTTCAAGCTGTGCAATGCTTTGCCCCAGCCAGGGCATAACTGGCGCGACATGCTGATCGGAAAAATCTGACTGGCGCAGGCGAAAATCAATATTGCCACTACCCAGACCACGGCATAATTTCTGAGTCAGATACTGTTCTTCCAACGTTGAACTGGCAGAAACCAGTGCGGCTATTTCGCCACCCTGCTCTCTGGCTGCATCAGCTTGATGCTCATCCTCAGCTACGTCATCCTCTGTTTTAGCCATCGGGGATGAACCCATGTTTAATTTTGCAGCGGCCTTAAATTTGTCGGCAACAAGCTGTAAGGCTTCTTCCCAGGCAACGCTCTGCCATTGCCCGTTGTGCTTAATCATCGGCTGCTGCAAACGATCGGCAGTGTGTAACCCTTCATAGCTAAACCGGTCACGGTCAGACAGCCAGACTTCATTAATATCTTCATTTTCACGGGGAACAACACGCTCGATCTTTCCACGTAAGGTGTGCACATAAATATTAGAACCGAGGCAGTCATGCGGCGCAATGGTTTTATGGCGCAACATTTCCCAGGCCCGGCCTTTAAAACGGGAAGGTTTTGCGGTGAGTGCCCCGACCGGACAAACATCAATCACATTACCGGACAGTTCCGAGTTGACACAATCGTCAATAAAAGCCGAGATTACCGCATGTTCGCCACGTCCAGTCATTCCCAGTTCACGTACGCCTGCTATTTCCTGACCAAAACGCACACAACGTGTACAGTGGATGCAGCGGGTTAACTCGGTCGCAATTAATGGACCGATATTTTTATCAAATACGACATGTTTGTATTCGACAAACTGCGAGATACCACTACCGTAGCCCTCCGACAGATCCTGTAACTCACACTCGCCTCCCTGGTCGCAAACAGGGCAGTCCAGCGGGTGATTAATCAGTAAAAATTCCATTACCGACTGTTGTGCATCACGAGTAACTTTTGAACGAGTATGTACAACCATGCCATCCATAACAGGCGTTGCACAGGCGGGCAGAGGTTTGGGCGCTTTTTCAACTTCCACCAGACACATACGGCAGTTTGCAGCAACAGATAATTTTTTGTGATAACAGAAACGTGGCACCGTAATATTATGTGCATCGGTGACTTCAATCAGCATCGCTCCTTTTGGAGCCTGTATTTCCTGTCCATCGACAGTGATTGTCACCGTATCCGTTGTACTGGCTGTTGTGCTGGTTTCTGACATATTGTTTACTTTTACAGCCCTATGCTGCTTTCACCATGCTATGTTTATGTTCAATGTAATATTCAAATTCGTGCCGATAGTGTTTAAGGAAGCTGCGTACCGGCATCGCAGCGGCATCACCCAGCGCACAGATCGTTCTGCCCTGAATATTACTGGCCACCTTGTCCAGCCTGTCCAGGTCTGCAACCGTACCCTTACCCTCAACAATGCGGGTCAGCATATGATATAGCCAGCCCGTGCCTTCACGACAGGGCGTACACTGACCACAGGATTCAGAATAATAGAAGCGGGAAAGCCGACGTAAAATCTGAACCATATCCGTCATTTCATCCATCACAATGACTGCACCTGAACCCAGCATTGAGCCAACTTTTGCAATGGAGTCATAGTCCATATTGGTCTGCATCATTATGTTACCGGGAACGACCGGCACCGAAGAACCTCCAGGTATCACTGCCTTTATTCTATGACCATCTTTAACACCACCGGCAAGCGCCAGTAAATCGGCAAAAGCAGTTCCCATTGGTACTTCAAAACTACCTGGACGATTTACATGTCCGGAAACAGAAAACAGTTTAACACCCCCATTACCGGGAACACCCAGATTCTGAAACCATTCTCCACCATTACGCATAATAGCCGGAATAGATGAAAGGGTTTCGGTATTATTAATGGTTGTCGGTTTACCGTATAAACCACAGTTAGCTGGAAAGGGTGGTTTAAACCGGGGCAGACCACGTTTACCTTCCAGTGAATTGAGTAATGCGGTTTCTTCTCCGCAAATATAGGCACCAGCCCCCAGAGAGGCATGTAACATAATATCTATCCCCGAACCCAGAATGTTTTCGCCTAACAAACCCTTTTCATACGCTTCCTCTAACGCCTGTTTGAAGCGTATTGCAGGCTCATCCATAAATTCTCCCCGCATATAGTTATAACCCACATCGGCACCCATGGCATAACAGCCAATTGCCATACCTTCCACCAGTGCATGTGGGTTATAGCGTAAAATATCTCTATCCTTACAGGTACCGGGCTCGGATTCGTCCGAGTTACAAACCAGATATTTCTGTACCGGGGAAGTACGTGGCATAAAACTCCATTTCAGTCCGGTGGGAAACCCTGCTCCACCTCGACCGCGTAGACCGGATTTCTTTACTTCTGCAACAACATCTTCCGGTGGAATTTTTTCCTGCAGAATTTTTCGCCATGCCTGATAACCACCAACTTTCAGGTAGTTCTCATACGACCAGGGGCTATCCTCAAACTTCAGAGTTGCATAACAGACCTGTTCGTTACCGGTATTAATCATCGGCCTGGTTGCGCGGGATTTTGTTTGCTTATTGGATGACATAGAACCCGTTACTCCAGAGCATCAAGAATCTCATCCACTTTTTCAGGGGTAAGATTTTCATAATAAACATGATTAACCTGCATCATTGGCCCGCCAGTGCAGGCAGCCAGACATTCTTCTTCTTTTTTAAGATAGATACGACCATCTTTAGTACTCTCACCCAGCTTGATACCCAGTTTGTTTTCAATATGGTCAATAATACTTTGAGACCCCATTAACATGCAGCAAACATTGCTACAAACAGCAACATTATTGCGCGCCACCGGTTGTAATTCATACATTGAATAAAAGCTGGCAACTTCATACACTTCAATTTTTGCCAGATCCAGATAATCTGCTACTACGGCCATTAATTCTTCGTTAAGAAAACCATTATTTTCATGTTGGACTACACTCAGTGCGCCCAGTAGTGCCGACTTCTTCTGTTCTGCCGGATAATGCGTTAACAGCTCGTCAATGACCTTACGCGCATGTTGTGATAGTTGTGTAACGTCTGTTGTCATTTAACGATCCACCTCACCGAATACAATATCCTGAGTACCAATCACGGCGACAACATCAGCCAGCATATGCCCACGTACCATTTCATCCATAGCGGAAATATGCACAAACCCCGGCGGCCGAATTTTTAACCGATACGGTTTATTGGCCCCATCGGAAATCAGATAAATACCGAACTCTCCCTTGGGGTGTTCAATCGCAGCATACGCCTCGCCTTCAGGTAAACAGAAACCTTCGCTAAATAATTTGAAGTGATGAATCAACGATTCCATATCCGCTTTCATCTGTTCGCGTTTTGGCGGCGTAATTTTATGGTCTTCCAGCAGTACCGGGCCTTCATTAACGCGCAACCAGTCTATACACTGTTTGATGATACGGTTAGACTGGCGCATTTCTTCGATACGCACCAGATAACGGTCGTAACAATCGCCATTCGTCCCAATCGGAATATCAAAGTCCATCCGATCATACACTTCATAAGGCTGTTTTTTACGCAGATCCCAGGCAATGCCCGAACCCCGTAACATCGGCCCGGTAAAACCCAGCGCTTTGGCACGCTCTGGTGAGACCACGGCAATATCAACCGTGCGCTGTTTCCAGATACGGTTATCGGTCAGCAGGGTTTCATACTCATCCACATAATGGGGAAAGCGATTCGTGAAATCTTCCAGAAAATCGAGCAGTGAACCCTGACGATTTTCATTTAATTTGCCTGCCTTGCGCTCACTACGCCATTTGGAAACTTTATATTTCGGCATACTATCGGGCAGATCACGCGCCACCCCTCCGGGACGGTAATAAGTAGCATGCAACCTGGCACCGGACACCGCTTCGTAACAGTCCATTAAATCTTCACGTTCACGAAAAGCATACAGAAACATGGTCATCGCACCCACATCCAGCGCGTGGGCACCAATCCATAACAGATGGTTCAAAATACGGGTAACTTCATCGAACATCACCCGGATATACTGCGCCCGTTCCGGCAATTCAATATCCAGCAGTTTTTCCATGGCCAACACGTAGGCATGTTCATTACACATCATGGAAACATAATCCAGACGATCCATATAGCCTATGCTTTGATTATACGGTTTTGATTCAGCCAGCTTTTCACTGCCGCGATGCAACAACCCCACATGTGGATCAGCCCGCGTGATTACTTCCCCATCCATTTCCAGAACCAGGCGCAATACACCATGCGCAGCCGGATGTTGCGGGCCAAAGTTCAGGGTGTAATTTCTAATTTCAGGCATTACCACTCTCCCCTGCGTCGGCTTCATTTTGATCGGCAACTGTTTCGTAACGTGCATCGTCGCGAATCACCCGTGGCACAAGGACGCGAGGTTCAATACTCACCGGTTGATAAATGACTCGCTTTTGCTGCTCATCATATTTCATCTCGACATGACCAATGAGTGGGAAATCTTTTCTGAAAGGATGGCCAACAAAGCCATAATCGGTAAGTATCCGGCGTAAATCCGGATGCCCTTCAAAGACAATACCGAACAGATCAAAGGCTTCACGTTCAAACCAGTTTGCCGATGGCCATATCGCATTAACCGAAGGCACCACAGGCAACGACTCATCGTCACAATATACCCGTACCCGCAGGCGGTGGTTATAATGAAGCGATAACAAATGGTAGACCGTGGCAAAACGGGGTCGATCATGATTGCGGTATTCCTGCTCATCACCAAAATGTAACCGGGCACCGGTTGACGCTTCCACGGCGCGACTGAACCCGGTAGAAGTTACCGATTGCGTTTCCCATTCCACGTTTCCATAAGTTGAATAATCGACCCCACAAAGATCAATCATCTGTTCAAATTGAAAAACCGGATCATCACGCAGGGTTTGCATAACCGTCAGCAATTCACCGGCTGAAACTTCAATAGTAACTTCTTTATGCGAAACTACATTGGACAGTAATTTCGATGAAAAAGTACGGGCTAGAGCACTGGATAATTTTTCAACATTCATACAAATCTGCCTATACCTTTGCCGCCACCTGTTCATCATCAGGCAAGCGGGCAATAGTACTTGTACGACGAATTTTATTCTGTAACTGCAAAATACCATAGAGCAGAGCTTCTGCTGTTGGCGGACAGCCCGGCACATAGATATCAACGGGTATAATTCGATCACAGCCGCGAACTACCGAGTAAGAATAGTGGTAATAGCCGCCTCCATTTGCACAGGAACCCATCGAAATTACCCAGCGTGGTTCAGCCATCTGGTCGTAAACCCTGCGCAGCGCCGGTGCCATTTTATTACACAGAGTACCCGCCACGATCATCACATCCGACTGACGCGGACTGGGGCGAAAGAGAATACCAAAACGGTCAAGATCATAGCGCGATGCACCCGCCTGCATCATTTCCACCGCGCAACATGCCAGACCGAAGGTTACCGGCCACATCGAACCGGTACGCGCCCAGTTAATCAGCTTGTCGGCCGAGGTAGTAACAAAACCTTTTTCAAAAACACCCTCTATTCCCATTCCAGCGCTCCTTTTTTCCACTCATAAATAAAACCGATCACCAGTATCCCCAGAAAAATTGCCATGGACAGTATGCCAAACAGACCGATTTTACTCAGGGCAACTGCCCAGGGGAAAAGAAATGCAATTTCCAGATCGAAAATAATAAAGAGAATAGCAACCAGATAGTAACGCACATCAAATTTCATGCGCGCATCTTCAAAGGGCTCAAAGCCACATTCATAGGGAGAATTTTTTGCTTTATCGGGGCGCGATGGGGCTAACATAAAACCGCCCATGAACATCGCACCTATCCCTACCATTGAGCCAACGGCAAGAAAGATAAGAACTGGTAAATAATTTTCGAGCATTTCCCGACCCTTTCGGTTTTGTTAAACCCTGCTACATTAACCGACTATATGCAATGTAATAAACAGACCTGTTTTATTTCTCTGGTAAATTGTTATATTGTACCTGCTATGGACGCACCTGTTTTTAATGGTGCCGATGGCCGGAGTCGAACCGGCACGGCTTACGCCACTACCCCCTCAAGGTAGCGTGTCTACCAATTTCACCACATCGGCAAATTCAGACAGTAGAAATACTGCTATTTCTTTGTCGCACCATCTGCTGGCGGAATAACACCCGTTGATGGAGTATTACGAGCCTTGTCAAGATGTGTTTTACTTCCAGCCTTATTGACAGTTTTTACTGCCGCTGCCGGTTTCACTTTCGTTAGATCAGGAGCAGGAGCCGGAATAATATCAGTATCCTGTTTCTTTGCTGGTGTTTTTTTCTTTACAACTGCTGGAGTGACTACTACGTGCTTCGGTCTCAACAGTGAATCCATAATGCTGTCTGTAGTGACTCCTCGATGACCAGCAAGATAGGCCAGAGCGATGCTGTTAAGAAAAAACCCGGTGGCCAGAACTGCCGTAGTTTTACTTAAAAAATTAGAGGAACCTCTGGCGCCAAAAACACTACCGGAACCACCGCCACCAAATGCCGCACCAGCACTTGCGCCATCACCTTTCTGGAGTAAAACCAGTGTAATAATGCCCAGCGAAAGAATAACGTGAAGAATCAGTAGTGCTATATTCATATTTGCCTAACCTGCTATCTGGCAGATACGAAGAAAATCATCTGCCTGTAATGATGCACCGCCAATCAGTCCACCGTCAATATCCATTTGTGTCATTAATTCTGCTGCATTAGCCGGATTCATACTGCCACCATACAAAATACGCAACCCTTCCGCGACCGTAGTGTTTAATGCCGCAATTTTTCCACGAATAAAGGCATGAATTTTCTGCGCCTGCTCTGGTGTAGCCGTTTTACCTGTGCCAATGGCCCATATCGGCTCATAAGCAATGACCCCATCCGCCAGTGCTTCAACGCCTTCCAGGTTAATAACTGCATCAATCTGACGGGCACAGACATTATTAGTTTCTCCTGCATCACGTTCCTGCAACGTTTCACCAATACAGAGAATGGGTTTAATTCCATTGCGGCGGGCAGCGGCAAAACGTCTGGCAACCAGCGCGTCGGTTTCACCGTAAAGTGAACGCCGTTCAGAATGTCCGATAATGGCATATTCACAACCCACATCTTTGAGCATCTCACCAGAAATTTCACCGGTAAATGCACCTTTATCCTGATCGCAAATATTTTGTGATCCAACCTTGATTGTGGTGCCATCGACACTACCACAGACACGGGGAATATATATCGCAGGCGGACAGACAACAACTTCGGCAGTATTTACTGTTGCCATCCCCTGTTTGATACCTGTCATCAATTCTCTGACCGATTCACTGGTGCCATTCATTTTCCAGTTGCCGGCTACCATCACCTGACGCATTGACATTCTCCACCTATACTTTTAAAGGGTGAGAAGGATACCTGCCAACAGTGAATAAATCAATGTTAATAGAGGCGATTTAGCTAATGAGCACCTCTATTAATCAATATATGGGGCAATAAATAATATCTAAATACGAACGTCTGATAAAAAACTATCCGTCACAGCGCAATTATGCTCTTTCAGATTATCAGTTACAAGTTTCAGGCCGCCTGTGTAACGCAATCAGCAATCTGTCGACTGAGTTTTTTGACCAGTACCTCATCCTCGCCTTCGACCATAACACGCACCAGTGGTTCAGTGCCCGATGGTCTCAATAATACCCGACCACGTCCGTTCAACGCTTGCTCAGCAGCCTGTACTACCCGCTGCACCTGCGCTGACTGCATTGGATTAGAACCATCGCGCAGAGGAACATTAATCATTTCCTGCGGGAACTTGGACATGCCTGATTTTGCTTCATACAGACAGCTCCCTACTTCAACCAGATACGCCAGTACCTGCAAGGCGGAAACAATACCATCACCGGTGGTAGTGCGATCAAGGCAGATAATATGCCCTGAAGATTCCCCACCAAGGGGCCAGTGTTGCTGCCGCATCGCTTCAAGCACATAGCGGTCACCTACCTGGCTGCGCACAAATTCCAGCCCCATTGCCTTTACTGCAATTTCCATCCCCATATTCGACATCAGCGTACCGACAACACCGTGAATCTGTGCACCACTTTGCTGACGCGAACGGGCGATGATATAAAGTAACTCATCACCATCTACAATTTCACCTTTGTGATCAACCATCACTACCCGATCACCATCACCATCAAAGGCAATACCAAGATCCGCTTCTTCAATCAGTACCCGCTTGACCAAACCCGACGGCTGGGTAGATCCACATTCATGGTTAATATTCAGCCCATCAGGTTCGTGCCCCATGGTGATGACCTGTGCCCCTAATTCAGCAAATACTTTCGGCCCGATATCATAAGTTGCTCCGTGCGCGCAATCGACAACAACCTTTAAACCATTCAGCCTGACTCCAATCGGTATAGTCGCTTTACAGGCTTCAATATAACGCCCCTGTGCATCAATAACACGGCTGGCTTTGCCCAGGTTTGCCGGATCAACAATTTCCATTGGCGAATCAAACTTCGCTTCTATGGCAAGTTCAACCTCATCATCAAGCTTTGTTCCCTGTGGAGAGAAAAATTTTAGCCCGTTATCATAATACGGGTTATGCGAAGCACTGATAACCACACCGGCGGACGCACGTAAAGTACGCGTTAAATAAGCGATTCCCGGCGTTGGCATTGGCCCCAGCAAATGGATATCCACTCCCGCTGCCGATAGCCCCGCTTCCAGTGCAGACTCAAACATATAGCCCGATATGCGGGTGTCTTTTCCAATCACCACCAGATTATTGCCTTCACTACGGCTACTATCAGATGCCAGTACACAGCCCACGGCCCAGCCGAGTTTCAATACAGATTCCGGGCTCATTAACCCACTACCGACTTTTCCCCGAATTCCGTCTGTACCAAAATATTTTTTACTCATAATACCCTGACAACCTCAATAATTTTTTTACTCAACAGCATCCTTAATGGGGATCGGCACCTTACCAACCGTTTCTATCGCTTCACAAAGTCTGAGCGCATCCACCGTCTCTTTAACATCATGCACTCTGAAAAAGCGCGCACCGCGTTCATAGGCCAGCACGGCAGCGGCAACACTGCTGCACATTCTCTGTCCCACGGGTAGATCCAGCAGAGTGCCAAACATACTTTTACGCGACACACCAACCAGCACCGGATAAGGCAGTGCTACCAGTGCGTCGATATGCGCCAGTAACTGCAGGTTATCATGCAGACGTTTACCAAAACCAAACCCCGGATCAATGCTGATACAGGCTTGCGGTATGCCTACATGCAGACAGGCGCGAATTCTACTGCGTAAAAAAGTCTGCACGTCCACCAGCGTATTTTCATAATGCGGATTTACCTGCATGGTTTGCGGATCACCCTGTTTATGCATTAAACATACAGGAACAGCGAGATCAGCACATGTCTGCAAGGCGCCATCCGCCTGCAGCGCATTGACATCATTAATCATGTCCGCACCCGCAGCAACCGCCGCACACATCACTGCTGGTTTGCTGGTATCAATAGAAATGGGTATAGCAGATTGGCGGCGAATTGCAGTAATAACTGGAACAACACGGTTTATTTCATCTTCAACCGCCACCAGTTGGGCACCAGGACGGGTTGATTCACCACCAATATCAAGAATATTTGCACCCGCTTTTTCCATTGCCAGGGCATGCGCAACAGCTTTATCGAGATGATCAAAGTGGCCACCATCCGAAAAGGAGTCGGGGGTGACATTGAGAATCCCCATAACGACCCACCGGTTTGCGTGAAGTCTGTTGAGAATCTGCTGCATAAATAACAGGTTTACCTTACAGTCTGTAAATTATAAGTTAACAGCCGTAGATAAAAACGCATACACTTGCAACTTATGACTTATAGCTTATAGCTTACGGCAGTATCAGTGCTGACCTGCCGGACCACCAATAGGCCCATCTTTTTTAGCTGCCTTATCTTCTTTCTCTGATGATCCGGTACTACCACTACCATTCACATCATTATTATCATCCAGCTCAACCCAGTCTTTTGGTACAGGCACATCCTGACGAGCCATCAGTGAATCAATCTGGTCGGCATCAATAGTTTCATACTTAATTAATGCTTTTGCCATGGAATGTAAGATATCTATATTTTTGCGCAGCAACGTTTCAGCATGCTCATAATTACGATCAATCAGCGCGCGTATTTCCTCATCAATAATTCGCGCGGTATCATCACCCATGTTTTTATGTTGGGTAATGGAACGTCCCAGGAATACTTCACCTTCATCTTCCGAATAAACCAGTGGCCCCAGACGCTCTGACAACCCCCATTTGGTGACCATATTACGTGCAATTTCTGTCGCGCGTTCAATATCATTCGAGGCACCGGTAGTTACACTGTCTTTTCCATAAATTAACTCTTCGGCAATACGCCCGCCAAAAAGACTGGATATCTGACTTTCCAGCAGTTGCCTGCTGTTGCTATAACGATCTTCCTCGGGCAGGAACATGGTAACACCCAGCGCACGACCACGCGGAATAATACTGACTTTATAAACCGGATCGTGTTCTGGCACCAGCCGCCCAACAATAGCATGACCGGACTCGTGATACGCAGTCAGCTCTTTCTCCTGCTCCGACATCACCATGGTACGGCGTTCGGCCCCCATCATGATTTTATCCTTGGCGCGTTCAAAATGTGACATGTTTACGCTTTTAGCATTTTCCTTGGCAGCAAATAAAGCCGCTTCATTCACCAGATTAGCCAGATCCGCTCCGGAAAAACCCGGTGTACCCCGCGCGATAATAGCCGGTTTTACATCATCGGCTTCCGGTACTTTGCGGATATGTACTTTTAGAATCTGTTCACGACCACGAATATCCGGCAGCGGCACCACTACCTGACGATCGAAACGTCCCGGACGCAACAATGCCGGATCCAGCACATCCGGGCGGTTGGTGGCCGCAATAACAATGACACCCTCATTGCCTTCAAAACCATCCATTTCAACCAGTAACTGATTTAAGGTCTGTTCGCGCTCATCATGTCCACCGCCAAGACCAGCGCCACGATGACGGCCGACAGCATCAATTTCATCAATAAAAATAATACAGGGGGCATGCTTCTTGGCATTTTCAAACATGTCACGTACCCGTGAGGCACCGACACCAACAAACATCTCTACAAAATCCGAACCCGAGATCGTAAAGAAGGGAACTTTGGCTTCACCGGCAATGGCTCTGGCAATCAGCGTTTTACCGGTACCCGGAGAGCCAACCATTAATACCCCACTGGGAATACGCCCGCCAAGCTTCTGGAATTTACCAGGGTCTTTGAGAAAGTCAACCAGTTCGATGACTTCGTCCTTGGCTTCCTCCGCACCAGCAACATCACGAAACGTTACCTTGATATCATCTTCACCGAGCATCCTCGCCTTGCTTTTACCAAAAGACATTGCTCCACGACCACCGCCACCGCCCTGCATCTGACGCATAAAGAAAACCCAGATACCAATTAATAACAGGAATGGGAACCAGGAGATAAAAATTGTCATCAGTAATGACTGCCCCTGCGGTGGCGCGCCATTAATCTCAACCTTGTTACTCAGTAAATCGCCCACCATTGCGGTATTACTGGTTTCAGGACTATAAGTGGTAAAGGCACTACCGCCCGACCTTTTGCCTTTGATATCACGACCATCAATGGTGACCTGTGCTACCTGACCGGATTTAACCAGTTGAATAAAGTTGGAATACGGGATTTTTTTGGACGTTGTTGTTGTTTTATTAAAATTGCTGAACACAGATAACAACACAACCGCTATTACCGCCCATAAAATCAGATTTTTTGCCAGATCGTTCAAAATTGATCGCTCCAAATTTAAAAAAATAGATATGAAGGTCTACCATCATACAGAATCATTCTTATCACAGCGGTAAAGTTACACTACTTTACGGCCTGTTTCCAGAAAACCTGTCGCCAGTGCGTAGATTTCCCTGCTGCGCGCGCGCGATGCACGCGGTTTTCGCATTATAACCTTTGAAAAACTGCTTCTTAATGTCTTATTATATATCTCAAAACCTTCACCCTGAAATAACTTGACCAGAAAACCCCCTCCGGGTTTTAGTACCTGACGAGAAAAATCCAGCGCCAAATCAGATAAATAATAAGCTCTGGGCATATCCACAGACCCCATACCGCTAATATTGGGGGCCATATCTGAAATTACAAGGTCCGCACGTTGATCTCCCATTATCTGTATCAACGCTTCATATACACTATTTTCTCTGAAATCCCCTTCAATAAATGCAACACCTTCTATCGGTGCCATCGGCAGAATATCCAGGGCAACCAGTTTCCCCTGTGACCCGACTTTCTTTACCGCATACTCCGACCAGCCCCCGGGTGCTGCACCAAGATCAATAACCGTCATGCCCGATTGAATCAGATGATCTTTTTTATCAATTTCAATCAGCTTATAGATCGCACGGGAACGATAACCATCCTGCTGGCAACGCTGGACAAACTCATCCTTAAAATGCTCTTTTAACCAGCCTTTACTGCTTTTGCTTTTTGCCATGTTATTTTAGGGCACCTTTAGCTATTCACAGATAGGTTAGTCACAGATAAAAACCAGGTAAGGGTGGGGTGAATTATTCACACAAAGCTCAACAGGGAGATACTTCATGCAATAAATTCATCCCTGCAATGGCAGATATTACTGAAATATTTGCGTTTTTTTTGCGTTCTTTACAGCCCATTTTTGTCTTTCAATTTTTTGTCTTTTGACTTTTTATCTTTCGATGATTAATTCGGTAGCTTAATAATCGCATCGTCAGGATTTACCCGATATACCGATAACATCTTACCAATGGACTGAACCTCTTCTGCACCTGTTTTATCACAGATTTCTGCCGCCATCTGATAACGCTGATCGCGGTCGGCAACAGAGAGTTTAATTTTCACCAGTTCATGATGATTCAGGGCAATATCAAGCTCGTTATACACTTCATCGGTTAACCCTTTCTGCCCCAGTAGAATAACCGGTTTTAGCTCATGACACTTTGTGCGCAGGAATTTAATTTGTTTTTTAGTTAATAACATATTCTATATATATTTTACTTCAACAATTTCCAATTCACGCACACCACCCGGGGTTTTTACCTCGACAATATCGCCTTGCTGCTTACCAATCAGGGCACGGGCAATCGGGGAACTAATTGAAATCATGTTCTGTTTAATATCGGCTTCATCATCACCCACAATCTGATAAGTAACTTCATCACCGATTTCTTCGTCAGCAACTACCAGCGTGGTACCAAAAACAACTTTACCTGTATTTTTCAAGGTAGTGATGTCAATAATGGTTGCATTACTGAGCTTGGCTTCAATATCCTTGATACGTCCCTCTATAAAGCCCTGCTGTTCCCGCGCAGCATGATATTCCGCATTTTCTTTCAGATCACCATGCGCGCGCGCAGTGGCAATCGCTTCAATCACACTGGGACGTTCAACTATTTTTAGCTGTTGCAATTCGTCCTGAAGCTTTTTTGCGCCTTTAACAGTAATGGGTACTTTGTTCACCCTGATATAACCTCGTTGTAAATACTATAATATTTATGTGCTATCACTTAATACATGCGGTATCGCTATTTTTATTGTACGATACCCCGTCCTGTAACCGGGTAATGGTATCCACATTCAGGTAGTCTAACGCTCTGACAGTGGCACTGGCCCCGGCCATTGTCGTGGTATAACTGACTTTATGCTGTAATGCTGATGACCGTATTGTATAGGAATCAGAAATTGCCTGTTTGCCTTCTGTGGTATTAATAATCAGCGCAATTTCATCATTCTTGATCATATCCACAATATGCGGACGACCTTCATAAACTTTATTAACCAGTCGACAGTCTACTCCTGCCGCCTGTAACGTACTACCAGTACCTTTTGTCGCCACCAGCTCAAACCCTTTTGCAGCCAGATCACGACCCAGCGTTACAGCATGTTCTCTGTCACGCTCACGCACACTGATAAACACCCGGCCTTTTGTTGGCAGTATCATCCCCGCACCTGACTGGGCTTTGGCATAGGCCATTGCAAAATTTTCACCTATGCCCATCACTTCACCGGTAGATTTCATCTCGGGTCCGAGCAAAGGATCGACCCCAGGAAATTTTACAAACGGAAAGACGGATTCCTTGACAGCAAACCGTGACGGAATTTTTTCTTCTGTTCTACCCTGCATTGCAAGTGACTGCCCGGCCATACAGCGCGCAGCAATTTTTGCCAGCGGAACACCGGTTGCCTTTGATACAAAAGGAACGGTTCTTGAGGCTCGCGGATTTACCTCCAGGAGATAGATGCTCGGCCCCTGTTCACCAAACTGGATCGCAAACTGGATATTCATCAACCCGACCACACCCAGCCTGAGCGCCAGTTGGCGGGTCTGCTCACGCAACTGATCCTGTACCATGGCTGAAAGCGAATACGGCGGCAGAGAACAGGCGGAATCACCGGAATGCACACCTGCCTGCTCAATATGTTCCATAATGCTGCCAATCAACACATCGCGGCCGTCACAGATAGCATCTACATCAACCTCGACCGCATCATCGAGAAAGCGATCCAGCAAGACAGGTGCATCATTGGAAACACTGACTGCTGTCTCCATATAAAATTTAAGATCAGCCTCGTTATAGACAATTTCCATCGCCCGACCGCCGAGTACATAGGAAGGACGTACCACCAGCGGGAAACCGATTGCCTGCGCCCCTGCAACCGCTTCGTCAACAGAACGTGCCAGACGATTAGGCGGTTGTTTCAGCCCCAGTTCATTCACCAGTTGCTGAAAGCGTTCTCGATCTTCCGCCAGATCAATACAATCCGGTGTCGTGCCGATAACCGGCACACCAGCGGCCTCCAGTTCACGTGCCAGTTTCAACGGTGTCTGCCCGCCATACTGCACGATAACCCCCTTCGGATTTTCTTTTTCCATTACTTCAAGCACATCTTCCAGGGTTAATGGCTCAAAATACAGCCGATCCGAGGTATCGTAATCGGTCGATACGGTTTCCGGATTACAGTTAATCATAATGGTCTCATAACCATCTTCGCGCATCGCAAAAGCGGCATGCACACAGCAATAATCAAATTCAATCCCCTGACCAATGCGGTTCGGCCCGCCGCCGAGGACAACAATTTTTTCCCGATCGGTTGGCTGCGCTTCACATTCTTCTTCATAAGTAGAATACATATAAGCGGTGGATGTGGAAAATTCAGCCGCGCAGGTGTCTACACGTTTATATACCGGTCGAATATTTAAATCATGACGTCTGGCACGCACGGTATCAACGGACACATTCAATAGCCCGGCAAGACGGCTATCGGCGAAGCCCTTGCGTTTTAACTCACGCAGTTCCTCTTTATCCAGATCGGTTAACACCCGCCCGCCAAGGGCTATTTCGTGCTGAATAATATCTTCGATCTGTACCAGAAACCACGGGTCAATTTTGGTCAGATCAAACAACCGCTCAACGCTGTACCCCCGGCGCATAGCTTCCCCCACATACAACAGTCGGTCTGCCCCGGGCAGAGTAAGCTCCTGATTGAGAAATGATTCAATACTCTCTTCCGGCATATCGGGATTTAAAATGGGTGTAAATCCGTCAATATCTACTTCCAGCCCACGCATGGCTTTTTGCAATGATTCCTGGAAAGTACGCCCGATTGCCATGACCTCACCGACCGACTTCATCTGCGTAGTCAGACGGTTTTCTGCCTGCGGAAATTTTTCAAAGGTGAAGCGTGGAATTTTGGTAACGACGTAATCAATCGTCGGTTCAAAGGATGCCGGTGTCATACCACCGGTAATTTCATTCTGTAATTCATCCAGGGTGTAACCAATGGCCAGCTTGGCCGCAATTTTTGCGATCGGAAAACCCGTGGCTTTCGATGCCAGCGCGGATGAACGTGAAACCCGCGGGTTCATTTCAATAATCGTCATCCGTCCATCTTCGGGGTTCACCGAAAATTGCACATTGGAACCACCTGTTTCCACGCCAATTTTACGCAGTACCGCAATCGACGCATCACGCATACGCTGATATTCTTTATCGGTTAAGGTTTGCGCCGGTGCGACGGTAATCGAATCACCGGTGTGAATGCCCATCGGGTCAAGATTTTCAATCGAACAGATAATGATGCAGTTGTCATTTTTATCACGCACTACCTCCATTTCGTATTCTTTCCAGCCGGTAATCGATTCTTCCACCAGTAATTCATTCACCGGAGATAAATCCAGCCCACGACGGCAGATTTCATCAAATTCATCACGGTTATAGGCGATGCCCCCGCCACTGCCACCCATGGTAAAAGAAGGACGGATAATGGTCGGATAACCCACCTGAGACTGCACCTGGTAGGCCTCTTCCACACTGTGCGCAATAGCTGCCCGTGGCATATCCAGCCCCAGTTCCAGCATAGCATTTTGAAACCGCTCACGATCTTCTGCCATATCAATCGCATCCTTGCTGGCACCAATCATTTCTACATTATACTTTTCCAGCACGCCTTCACGATCTAGATCCAGCGCACAGTTGAGTGCTGTCTGTCCGCCCATAGTGGGTAACAGCGCATCAGGTTTTTCTTTCGCGATAACCGCTTCCAGTGTCTGCCAGGTAATGGGTTCAATATAGGTAGCATCAGCCATTTCCGGGTCGGTCATAATGGTTGCCGGGTTGGAATTGACCAGAATAACCCGTATACCTTCTTCCCGTAATGCCTTACACGCCTGCACACCGGAGTAATCAAACTCACAGGCCTGACCAATAACAATCGGCCCCGCACCGATGATTAATACACTTTTTATATCCTGTCTTTTAGGCATAAGTCTATTATTTTCACAGATAAAAGCGGTTTAGCCGCAAAGAACGCAAAAAGCGCAAAAAGTTATATATTACTTGTTTCATTATACGTCCAGAAAACCATTACCCAGCTCACAACCTACATTTTGAGCACAACCAATAACCTGCTCACTCAATCTTTTTGAATCAGACATAAAACCTCCCTGCTTTTACAATACAAATTTTTTGCTTTTTTCGCGTCCTTCGCGGACTCAATCAGGCTTTAATCTTCTGACTCATCAACTCAATAAAGTGATCAAACACCGGCGCTATGTCATGCGGTCCGGGACTGGCTTCAGGGTGACCCTGAAAACCAAATGCCGGTTTATCGGTGCGGTGTATACCCTGTAGTGAACCATCGAAAAGAGAACGGTGCGTGGCGCGTAAATTAGTCGGCAGGCTGCTTTCATCCACGGCAAAGCCGTGGTTCTGGCTGGTTATCATTACCTTCTCGCTGGTTAAATCCTGTACCGGATGGTTGGCACCATGATGACCGAATTTCATCTTCATCGTGTTTGCACCACAGGCCAGTGCCAGTAATTGATGACCGAGGCAGATACCAAATACCGGCAGGTCTGTTTGAAGAATCTGCCGGATTGCCGTAATAGCATAATCACAGGGCTGTGGATCACCCGGCCCGTTAGAGAGAAACACCCCGTCTGGTTGCATTGCCAGTACGTCTTCTGCCGGAGTTTTTGCCGGGACAACGGTTACGCGACAACCACGTGCAACCAGCATCCGTAAAATATTGCGCTTAATACCATAATCATAAGCAACCACATGGTAACGTGGTAAAGCCTCTACTGGAACAGACTGGCTGGTATCCAGGTCCCAGACACTTTCCGCCCAGTTATACTGGCTGCCAGTCGTTACCACCTGCGCCAGATCCATCCCCTTGAGTCCGGCAAAACCTCTGGCTTTTTGCAGCGCATCATCCACCTTGATGTCGCCACAAACAATACAGCCTCCCATTGCCCCTTCATTACGCAATATCCGGGTTAAACGGCGGGTATCAATACCGGCAATCGCAACCACCCGGTTCATTATCAGATAGTCCTGCAAACTTTGCTGTCCACGCCAGTTACTCATTAGCATAGAGGCATCACGAATAACCAGACCACTGGCATGAACCGCTGCCGACTCACTATCAGCTTCATTTGTACCAACATTACCAATATGCGGACAGGTCAATGTAACAATCTGGTGGGAATAAGACGGATCGGTCAGAATTTCCTGATATCCCGTCATTGCCGTATTAAAAACTACTTCACCGACCGTTTCACCACAAACGCCAATAGACTTGCCAGAAAACAGGCTACCATTTTCGAGCACTAATATGGCTTTGGTCAATACAGCCTCCTAAACAACTGTGAGCAGAGAAATATACCACGTGTGACAGGCATGAAAAAGGCCGGTACAAATTCCTGTTGAATTTGGCCAGCCTTACGCGCAATCAGCACACCTGTGTAATACATAATAAATGGCGTCCCCAAGGGGAGTCGAACCCCTGTTGCCGAGATGAAAACCCGGTGTCCTAGGCCTCTAGACGATGGGGACGCACAGCGTTGTAACATCATCTTCAGACCCTGCTACAACGGGCGGGAAGTCTACTGGGGATTTCACTCTTCGTCAATATAAAATTCATTTTTTATCATGCCATTGTCATGGGATTCCCTGAATTTTATCAAATAACAAATAAGGTAGCTAATAATCAATATATAGTGTTATTATACCGAACACGATCAATATATTGTGTTTAATTTCATTTTTTGTATTGAGTAATGCAGGGGAACCCGGTGTAAATCCGGGGCTGTCGCGCAACGGTAACAGAGCCGCTTAACCATCATAGTGTAGCCATAGTGCTAACCAACCGCTCTTAAAGCCCGAATACCTGCCAACAAATGCCATGCATTTGGTTTTTTTCCTATGGTCTCGCGTAAAGTCCAGAGAGGATCAGAAATAAAGCCGCTTTTCGCCTGCCTGATCCACCTCGCCTGCGCGTCTCCTGTATTTATAGTTAAAACATAGAGGAGATAACATGTCTTTAGATGCCAGCGTCATCAGTGAAAACCTGACAAAAATAATAAATAATCAGCATGAACTTGAATATCGCCTGCCGCGCCGTGTGCGTAAACGAGACGGCCGAGAAGAGGCTTTTGATAATACCCGCATCGAACAGGCAATAGCTAAAGCGGCAAAATCAACTGGCGAGTTTGCCGAAACAGAAGCTCAGCTAATTTGTGCCCATGTACTCAAGGTGCTTGCCCACTTAACTGACGATACACCCACTATAGAGCGTATACAGGATACCGTCGAACAGGTGCTAATCAGCGCTAATTATCTGCAAACTGCCCGCGCTTATATTGTTTATCGTGAGCAGCATCAGCGTATGCGAGAAGATAAAAAGACGCTGGTCGATGTTTCCCATGCGGTCAATGAGTATCTGGATCGGGCTGACTGGCGGGTGTCGGCAAATGCAAACCAGGGTTATTCTTTAGGTGGACTAATCCTCAATAGCGCAGGCAAGATTATCGCTAATTACTGGCTCAGCCACGTCTATCCTCCGGCGATTGGTGAAGCGCATCGCAATGGTGATATTCATATTCATGATCTGGATATGCTCAGTGGTTACTGTGCAGGCTGGTCATTACGCACTTTATTAAACGAAGGGTTGAATGGTGTACCCGGGCAGGTGGAATCAGCACCGCCTAAACATATGTCCAGCGCTATCGGGCAAATTGTCAATTTTCTTGGCACGCTGCAAAATGAATGGGCCGGGGCGCAGGCGTTCAGCTCATTTGATACCTATATGGCTGCTTTTGTACGTAAAGACCAGCTTAAATATACACAGGTACGGCAATATATACAGGAACTAATTTATAACCTCAACGTGCCTTCACGCTGGGGGACGCAGACACCCTTCACTAACCTGACCTTCGACTGGGTGTGCCCGGAGGACTTACGCGAACAGATCCCGATAATTAGCGGTGAGGAAATGCCGTTTACTTACGGTGATCTACAGGACGAAATGGATCTGATCAACCGCGCCTACATTGAAATTATGACTGAAGGTGATGCCAAAGGTCGCGTTTTTACCTTTCCGATTCCCACCTACAATATTACCCCCGATTTCCCCTGGCACAGTGAAAATGCCGACCGTCTGTTTGCGATGACAGCAAAGTATGGTCTGCCGTATTTTCAGAATTTTCTCAATTCATCACTTAAACCTAATATGGTACGTTCCATGTGCTGCCGCCTGCAACTGGATTTACGTGAGCTACTCAAGCGCGGCAATGGTCTGTTTGGCTCGGCAGAACAGACTGGCTCGCTGGGGGTAGTCACCATTAACTGTGCCCGTCTGGGTTATCTTTATAAAGCGGATAAAGCCGGGCTTCTTCAGGCGCTGGATCGCCTGCTGGAACTGGGACGAGACAGCCTCGAAATTAAACGCAAAGTTATTCAGCGGCACATGGACGCAGGACTGTTCCCTTATACAAAACGTTATCTGGGGACACTGAGAAACCATTTTTCTACACTGGGTGTTAACGGTATTAACGAGATGATCCGCAATTACAGTCAGGATGAAGGCGATATCACCACCCCGGCAGGGCATGCGTTTGCGCTGGATCTGCTGGATCATATCCGCACCCGGATGACAGAGTTTCAGGAAGCCACCGGCCATATGTACAATCTTGAGGCTACACCCGCAGAAGGTACGACCTATCGTTTCGCCAGAGAAGATCGCAAACGCTATACTGATATTCTACAGGCTGGTAGCATCGATAAACCCTACTATACTAATTCCTCCCAGTTACCCGTGGGTTTTACCGATGATGCCTTCGAAGCGCTGGAAAGACAGCAGACACTGCAATCAAAATACACCGGTGGAACCGTACTGCATCTGTATATGGGCGAGCGCATCTCCAGTGGTGATGCCTGCCGTAAACTGGTGCAACGGGCGCTAAGTAATTTTCGTCTGCCATATATCACCATTACACCAACATTTTCCATCTGTCCTCACCACGGTTATCTCAGTGGCGAGCATGAATTTTGCCCGCGGTGTGACCAGGAGATTCTGCAGAAAAAAAATAGTCCCAAAAAAATCAATCAACCCAGACCCGAGGAGATACTCGATGCAAACACAAACTAACATTAAACTTAAAACCATTAAACTTAAAACCGAAGAACGTACCCGCTGCGAAATATGGACCCGGGTGATGGGTTATCACCGTCCGGTATCAACCTGGAATCCCGGAAAGCAGTCAGAGCATAAGGAGCGTAACTTTTTCAGGGAAACCAGATCATCATGAAGCGCCTTCACCCTGAATCCGTCCCCGACCTATTCAGGGTGGGTGGCTTTGTGCCACTTACCACCGTAGATTACCCTGGTGAACTCTCTGCTGTGGTATTTGCTCAGGGTTGTCCCTGGCGCTGTCGTTATTGTCACAATCCCGATTTACTGCCTGCCAGAAGTGATAATACACAGTGGCACTGGCAGGATGTGATGCAAATATTAGTACGTCGCCAGGGGCTACTGGATGCCGTGGTGTTTTCCGGTGGCGAACCGGTTATGCAGGCAACGATTAATCAGGCGATCATGCAGGTAAAAGCACTGGGGTTTAAAGTAGGTCTGCATACAGCGGGAACCTACCCACAACGCCTGGCCAGTATTCTTCCGCTTATCGACTGGGTCGGGCTGGATGTGAAAGCATTACCGGCAGATTACCCCGCTATTACTTCAGTACCGGACAGTGGTCAGGTCGCCTGGGCGAGTGTGGCTAACGTGCTGGCCAGCAAAGTAGCGCATCAGTTTCGTATCACGGTTCATCCTCAATTAACATCGCGGGATCAGGTAATAGAAATCAAACGTCGGCTGGTCGAGCTGGGGGCACAGGAAGTTATCGAACAACCGGTTCGTACCGGGCATTGTTTTGATCGCACACTTTGAAGCCGTCGAAGCCAAGTCTTCTTTGGTTCAATGAGTGGTGCACTTGCAACTTGAATTCGCCCCTCAGCCAGTTGGTGCGTGTTCACCGCAAAGGCACTGACTCCATCTGCTGGCGCATTACTGCATAATACACCACCGGAATCACTACCAGAGTGAGTACGGTGGAAACCAATAAGCCGAAAATCAGTGAAATAGCCAGACCACTAAAAATTGGATCATTGATAATAAAGAAACCACCCGTCATGGCCGCCAGACCGGTAAGCACTATCGGTTTGGCACGAACGGCGGCTGAATTAATCACCGCCTGTCGAAAGTCCATACCTTCATCTACCTGCTGATTGATAAAATCGACCAGAAGAATCGAGTTACGCACGATAATACCCGCCAGCGCAATCATGCCAATCATGGAGGTAGCCGTAAATTGCGCGCCAAGCAGGGCATGACCCGGCAGAATACCGATAATGGTGAGCGGGATAGGCGCCATAATCACCAGTGGTACTTTATAGGAATGAAATTGCGCCACCACCAGTAGATAAATCATCAACAGCCCGACTGCATAGGCAATACCCATATCACGAAAAGTTTCATAGGTAATCTGCCATTCACCATCCCATTTTAGACTGTATTCATAGGGGTTATTCGGCTGCTGCGTGAACCATTGCTTTGGCCCGCCATTTTTTTTCAGACGTTCAGCCATCTCAAACATCCCGTATAACGGGCTATCAATCTTACCCGCCAGGTTCCCGGTTACATAGACGACTGGTAATAAATCCTTATGGTAGATGTTTTGCTCCCGCACCCCATGTTTGATTATTACCAGGTCGGACAATGGCACCAGCGTGCCTGCAACCGAGCGTACTTTCAGCGCTAACACCTGTTCCAGATCAGCTTTATCAGCACCGGCATATTCAATGCGAATCGGCACCGCATATTTAAGATTTTTACCGTGCATATAGGTTACATCTGAACCCTGTAAAACCGTTGCCAGCGCTTCTCCAATCATTTTCTGGGAAACGCCCAGTCTCGCTGCGCGTTGCCGGTCAATCTGAATGGTTAGTTTTTTTGCCGGATATGCCACACTGTCATCTACATCTACAACATCCGGCGTTGTTTCAAAAACCTTACGGATGGCTTTTGCCTGTAGAATCTGTCCGGCATAATCCAGCCCATAGACTTCTGCCACAATCGGCGACATCACTGGTGGCCCCGGCGGTACTTCAACAATTTTTGCATTGCCATGATATTTCCGGGCAATGGCCTGCAGGGGCGCTCTCACTGCCCGGGCAATATCGTGGCTTTTACGTTCACGATGATGTTTATCAATCAGGTTTACCTGTATATCGCCCATATTCGCACCATGACGCAGGTAATACTGACGCACTAGTCCGTTAAAGCTGATCGGCGAAGAAGTGCCGGCATAAATTTCATAATCACTGACTTCCTTTACCCTGCCAAGGTATAAACCCATCTCCTGTAATACATGGTTGGTCTGCTCCAGACTGGTACCCGCAGGCATATCCAGGATCACCTGAAATTCGTTTTTATTATCAAATGGCAACATTTTCAGTATCACTACCTTAAATACCACCAGTGAAATCGCTGCCGAAATCAGTAAAAGAAGGCCGGCCAGTAATAACCAGCGGTTGCGCCTGCCCTGACGTTCGGCAAGAAAAGGGGTCATCAGGCGACTAAAGAAACGGTTTAACGCATGTTCCTGTGTCAGTTCGGTATTTTTTTCCGCTGTGGGATGTGCAACACACTGGTTTGCCTTGCCCTTCAACAGGGTATAGGTCAGCCACGGTGTAAACACAAAAGCAACCGCCAGCGAAATCAGCATTCCCATACTGGCATTGATAGGAATCGGGCTCATATATGGCCCCATCAGCCCACTGACGAATGCCATGGGTAATAATGCGGCAATCACGGTAAAGGTAGCCAGAATGGTAGGACTGCCGACTTCATCGACCGCACGGGGAATCAGTTTACGCAATCCACCGTCACCAATCTTCAGGTGGCGATGGATATTCTCCACAATAACAATGGCATCATCTACCAGGATACCAATGGAAAAAATCAGCGCAAACAATGAGACCCGGTTAAGAGTAAAGCCGTACGCCCAGGAGGCAAACAGGGTAATCAGCAAGGTCACCGCCACCGCCGAACCCACTACAATCCCTTCGCGCCAGCCCAGTGCGCCCATCACCAGAAAAATTACGATAACGGTTTCGATAATCAGCTTATGAATCAGTTTTTCTGATTTTTCCTCTGCCGTTACGCCGTAGTTGCGGGTAATGGTTACTTCGACATTATCAGGAATAAAAGTCCCCTTTAGTTCGTGCAGCCGCTGAATAACCTGACGCGCAATATCTACCGCATTGGTCCCCGGTTTTTTTGCAATCGCCAGGGTTACCGCCGGTTCTATATTATTAATTATTTTCGTATTACTAGCGTGTGTAATCGCATTGCCTCTGCCCGCAGCAATGGATACATATTGCGAAGGAGATTCCGCCTGCTGAACAACGTGAGCCACATCCTGTAAATAAACGGCTTTGCCGTTGAACACGCCGACGACCAGTTCGCCGATATCTTCCGGCGAGGTTAAAAACGTTCCCGCCTGAACCCGGATTTCATGGTTGTTCTTTGTTATATTCAGACCGGTGCGGGCGGTATTCGCTGCACGTAATGCCCTGGCAAGATCATTAATATCAACATGATGTGCGGCCAGTGCCTGCGGGTCGAGTACCACATGCATCACCCGTTTGGGACTACCAATGGTATAAATATCACGGGTACCTGCAATACGTTTTAATTCAGTTTCGAGTCCATGTGCCACCTGGCTTAATTCATAAGCGCCTACAGTCGGATCTTTTGACCACAATGTTGCAGCGATAATCGGCACATCATCAATCCCTTTGGGTTTGATAATGGGCAGACCAACACCAAGATTAGCCGGCAACCAGTCACGGTTGGAATACAGTTTATTGTACAGACGGACAATGGCATCGGTACGATTCTGCCCAACCTTAAACTGCACCGTAAGTGTTGCCATGCCGGGTGAAGAAGTAGAATAAACGTGTTTGATACCACTGATTTCCGAAATAACCTGTTCTGCCGGAATCGCGACCAGACTTTCCACTTCCGATGCACTGGCACCGGGAAAGGCAATAAACACATTTGCAAAGGTAACATTAATTTGTGGATCTTCTTCGCGTGGCGTAATAATAACCGCGAATATACCTAGCAATATACCCACCAGTGCCAGTAAGGGGGTGATTTGTGAACTCAGAAAATATTTTGCAATGGTGCCGGAAATACCGAGTTTAGCCATTAATCTGCTCCAGATATAATACGCTGACGCTGTGCGATTAATCTTGCGCCCGCCTGAATTGGATCCAGTGCAACCTGCTCTCCCGACTGTAAACCAGAAAGAACAACCATTAAACCATCACGAGTTCTACCGGGACGAATATACCTGAAGTTGATTTCCCCTTTACTGCCAACCACATAAACAGCGGTTACTTCCGAGCGATACACCACACTTTTGCTCGGTACCATTAATACCTTTTTCTCACCCGTCACCAGTGCAACTTTAATAAACATCCCCGGAAACAGTCCTTTTATGCCTTCGGGTAAATCAAGCCGGACTTTGAATGTTCCGGTGCGCGGGTCGGCAACAGGAAAAATGGTTATTTTTTTTACCGTAACATGAATCAGTTTACCCGTAACGGGTGCATGGATAGACACAAAGGCTTTAGCATAATGACGCAGCGTTGTAATCAGGCTTTGCGGCACATTGATATTTATCCGTAGTTTATCCAGTGAGATACCCGTCATCAGTTTAGTGCCAGGCCGCACGGCTTCGCCTACTTCCACCTGGCGAGCGGTGACAATACCACTATACGGGGCAACCACACGCGTGTAGGACAACTGCTCACGAGCTTCACTCAGACTCGCCTGTGCGGCATCCAGCCTGGCTTTTGCAGCAGATAAATTATACCTTGCGTTATCCATTTTGGCTTTGGAAACAACTTTTTTGGCATAAATATCACTAATACGTTTGTATTCCTCTGTCGCATTAGCCAGATGCGATTGTGCCTCTTTCTTTCTGGCAAGCGCTTTTTTCAACTGCGCCTGCTGTGAGGTATCATTAAGACGCAGAATCAGGCTGCCCTTTTTTACATAATCATCCACATCGACCAGAATCGCGCTGATCGTACCGCTAGTCTGAGCAGAAATCGTCGCTTTATTAATGGCTTCCACGACACCATCGAGACGAAATTCACGATTAAAGGTTTTCAGCTCTACGTTAGCCGTAGCAATTTTTGATGTCGTACCCAGAGGCGTATCAGGCTGCGCCCGAACGACAGACAAATGAAATATGCCTGCTAATAACAACAAAATATACGGGGAGAATCGAACCAGTTGTGGCACGCCACACTTTTTACCTGCCATTCATGTTCTCCTGCCAGATACAACGTCTGCAATGTGTAATAAAAGGAAAGCGGGATTCTATCATGTATTACTATCATATATTAGAATAATCTAATATAGATACGCTTCAGTTTTTTACCCACAGTAAGCCTTTGGAGTATTAAAACAAGATCAAAAAACTTAAGCCGAAAAACGCAAAAGACGCGAATTACAAAAATGAAAACAAACAGGTTAATTTATTTTAACCTGGATTTGTTTTTTTTGCGTACTTTGCGTTCTTCGCGAATCCAATTTCGGCTTTTAATACCCCATCCGCTTGCGGCAGAGTAATTTATCGCCAGTCTCGGCTCTTTTACTATTATTTTACCAGTCTTATTTTACCAGTAATTTATTAACCCGTTTAACAAATGCAG
>CAYXNL010000016.1:0-7344 GCA_964466455.1 uncultured Thiotrichaceae bacterium | reverse complement strand
TTATTTTACCAGTCTTATTTTACCAGTAATTTATTAACCCGTTTAACAAATGCAGCGGCATCGTCAAGCGTGTCACCAGCGGCAATCTGTGCCTGTTCGTATAACAGGTTCACCCAGTCTTCAAAGCGTTCATCATCGGTGATATCTTTTAAGGCATGAATGAGTTCATGTTCCGGGTTTAATTCGAGAACAGGCTGTGGTTTGGGTACATATTGTCCTGCCGCCTGCATAATCTGCTGCATCTGCGCGCTCATCTCGTGTTCATTCAGTACCAGACACGATGGTGAGTCGGTCAGCCGCTGGGATACGGTAATATCCTTGATTTTATCTCCCAGTATTTTTTTCGCATGTTCAATAACCGATGCATAGTCTTTCTCGAATTTTTCCTTTTCGGCTTCTCTTTCCTTTTTATCTTCCTCGCCAAGATCCAGATCACCCCGCGCAACTGACTGTAATTTTTTGTCTTCCACTTCTGTCAGATGCGTTACCAGCCATTCATCAATACGGTCACTTAACAGTAATACTTCGAGACCCTTCTGTCTAAATATTTCCAGATGCGGGCTATTTTTAGCAGCAAGGTAGTTATCTGCAACAATATAGTAAATCTTATCCTGACCTTCCTGCATCCGACCGATGTAATCATCAAAGGAAACATTCTGTTCGTCATTATCATTATGCGTACTGGCAAAACGTAATAATTTGGCAATACGTTCACGATTGCCTGTATCTTCAACCGGCCCTTCTTTCATTACCTGACCGAAGTTCTTCCAGAATTCAGCGTAGTCTTCTGCTTTATTTTTGGCCAGTGATTCGAGCATACCCAGTACTTTCTTCACTGAAGCGCCACGGATACGATCAATAACTTTATTTTTTTGCAGAATTTCTCTGGATACGTTCAGCGGTAAATCATCGGAGTCAACAACACCTTTTACAAAACGCAGATAATTTGGCATCAGCTGTTCTGCATCGTCCATAATAAAAATACGCTTCACATACAGCTTAACGCCACGTTTGTGCTCACGTTCAAACAGATCAAAAGGTGGATTTCGAGGCAAATACAGGAGCGATGTGTAAGTTTGATTACCTTCAACTTTTGAATGTATCCAGCTTAGTGGATCAGCGAAATCCAATGTTGTATGCTTATAGAATTCTTTATATTCTTCTTCAGAAATATCCGATTTATCCCTTGCCCATAATGCTGAGGCGCTGTTTACCCGCGTTAGTTTTTTACTGCCTTCAACCACTTTTCCGTCATCGTCCTTTTCCTCTTCATACATCATTACCGGGATAGATATATGATCTGAATATTGTTTAATAATATTCTTCAGTCGGTATTCACTGGCAAACTCGCCCTCATCCTCTTTCAGATGCAGAGTAACGGTCGTGCCACGATTTTCACGTTCAATATTTTCCAGCGTAAAACTACCTGCACCGTCCGATTCCCAGCGAACTGCTGCATCGGCGGCGGTGCCGGCTTTCCTCGTTTCCAGTGTCACTTTATCGGCAACAATGAAGGAGGAGTAAAATCCTACCCCGAACTGACCGATCATCTGTGCATCTTTTGCCTGATCGCCAGTCATGGCATCAAGAAACTTTCGTGTTCCAGAACTGGCAATGGTGCCAATATTTTCGACGACTTCGTCACGTATCATACCGACACCATTATCGCTGATGGTAACGGTTTTCTTATCTTCATCGAACTCTACGGTGATTTTTAATTCGCCATCACCTTCATATAAGGCATCGTCTTCCAATGCCTGAAAACGTAATTTATCGCAGGCATCCGA
Source organism: uncultured Thiotrichaceae bacterium (assembly GCA_964466455.1). Lineage (GTDB taxonomy): Bacteria > Pseudomonadota > Gammaproteobacteria > SZUA-229 > SZUA-229 > S010-25. The sequence continues at coordinate 5,557 of CAYXNL010000016.1, read as the reverse complement.
TGCATTGGAAATAAGTTCACGGACAAAGATTTCTTTATTTGAATACAGTGAATGTGTCATCAGATGCAGTATCTGACGAGCCTCTGTCTGAAATTCCAGGGTTTCTTTTGTTGCTTCTACGTTCATTAACGTACTCCAGATTAATTTACTAAAACGATTATGCCCAATATAGGGATTAATTATAAATTTACAAGCCTGAGGGATGCCTCAATAGCCTAATTATGAAAACTGGCAACCAGGTCAGTCCAGAATGATACCTTCATGCCTTAATAACTGTCTTTTTATTGCCAGTCGCGGTCCGCTCAACACCCCGTCATAACCACCTATGCCATTTGCGGCAACAACACGATGACAGGGAATAATTAGCGGCACCGGATTACGCCGACAGGCATTACCAACCGCACGGGGAGAGGTATTAAGTTTGTGCGCAATTTCACCATATTTTAGTACCCTGCCAAAAGGTATTCGGGCTATCTCCTGTAATACCCGCCGCTGGAATACGGTACCGCTAATACTGGTTTCTACGCAAAAGCCATGAAATGCCGGTCCGATTTTACAATACTGCTGAATCTGCTCACAAAGCCGAATAATAATAGGATTCGATGATTTTTTCTCCGCCATATCATCAAGATAATCCACTGTCGTCAGTCTGTCACTTTCAAAACACAGACCCAGCATGGCAAAAGGCGTATTGAGTATCGCATCATACCGCTTTTTATTATCAGAACAGGTCATTAACTTTATACCTCGCGCCTTTTTATCTACATTATGGTTCTTTCACGCTGTGGTTTATTTTATCAATGCTACGATGCTTTCTCGCGCTGCGTAGCAGGCGAATGCGCTGGATATGTTGTCTGATTAATAATTTTCTTGAGTCACTCACTGTAATAGCCAGCAGGTCTGCGTACACTTTCTCAGCATCAGCATAAATTCCAGCTTTAACCAGTGCGCCACCTGCTTTAAAGCGGGCGGCCTGTGCCCAGAAATCATTTTCCTGCCCCTGCGGGATGTTCGCGGATTTCAGATAATATAATGCCGCCTGCTGATAATTTTTCAGTGCACTAAATGACTCGGCTTTCCAGAAGAAAATTTCACGTTTTGATTTATCGGTTAACCATTGCGGTTTAATCAGGTTGAATAATACCAGTGCCTTACGATTTTGTTGTACGGTCTGGAAATCGAATACAACCTGAAGATAATGATCCAGCATGTTTTCCTTTATTCCACTTAATGCTGCCATGGTCTGTTTTAATAAACTAACACTTTTAGCATATTCACCCTGTAAGACCAAAATTCTTGCCTTGCGCATACGCCAGTTGAATACATCTTCTCCCTGTGGTGGCTCCGTTAAACCATTCATGACTAATGCTGCTTTTGCAATATTTCCTTTATCCAGAGCATAATCAATCAGTAGATAACGAACGGAAGCAGGTAATACCTTATAGTCGTGAATTTTCTGACTGTGCAGATAAAGCTGGTTAATTAACTCTGCACCATTTTTACGCTGTTTTAACTGATTTACTATCGCAGCATTGCTTTGCTGCCTGACCATTTGACTCCGGCTATTCTGTGCCAGTGCCACATTCAGGTAAAGCGCGTCACGCGCCGACTTTGGCCGTATGGTTTTAATTAATGCGAGCCAACTGGAATCATCACCAATAAGCAGGTTATGTGCATTGGCAATTTGCAACCCCCTGTTTTCGTACAGGTGCCATAATTCATCCGCAGACAGGGTATAATTTTTACCCAGCACCGGGTAGTCAATCCCCTGCGATAAAGCCTTTTCAAGGCTACTGATCTGAGCATCGCTATCTTTTAAAATCTTCGCTGCCTGAAAGTCGACATAAGAATAGCCCCATCGGGCAGCAGGCGTTAGCTTCCTGGCATTAAGCTTTTTATTAACTATACGCCTGATGGCCTGTATCTTATTTATACCGACCGTACGATTCGAAACCTGTACTGCCGACTGTAATTTTGCCAGTAACCATAGCGCCTGTATCTCGCTGGATAATTTATCCGGGTTCATTGATGACAGAATTTTTTCTGCCTGGTCGGGTCGGTGTGTGCGTAATAGTATTCGTACCTGCAACAGCTTCCAGTCACTGTCCATTTTTGCCAGTGGGAAATCCTGATCATATTTTACCAGTGCCTTCTGTGCGTCTTCATCCATCTTTAGCGTCACATACGCACGAATAATCAACCGCCGCCAGAATGCTGGCAGGGTTTTGTCAATATGCGCTGTATCCTGTGTCCAGATAAGCACACGAAGCTGCTGCAATGCTTTTTCTGCCTGGCCGGAGTGTAACCGTGCAATGATCTGCTGCGTTTCAAACCAGAGGCGAATTTTTTTCGTGATCTGTTCCCCCGGAACAGCCGTTGTCAGGAGCCAGCTGACACGTTTGACCAGAGTTGGCCAGTCATGTTTTGCTGCATAGATGACTATGCGTTTATATTCAAAAGCGTACCAGCTGGCGGTAAAGGCTGGACGCTTCTTCTGCTCTACGTCAAGCAAGCTAAGAGCCAGCGATGGCAAACCCGCATGAATCAGCCCATTCAACTGTGATAATGACTGAAAAACAATGGCTGTCTTTGCTGTTTTCTGTAACGGCTGCTTTACCTTAGCGTTTTTTTCAACAGCCATTTTACTGGCATTTTGTTTATTAGCGGTCTTAGTAACAGGCTTTATCAGCGGTTTTGCGGCCGGTTTTTTCGCCCGATTTTTAACCGAATGATCTGCCACCGATACGCCAGCCACGGGGGGAGCGCTGGTATCGGGCGACCCTGCACGGGCTGATAACGACGCTAACAGCAGACAGAGAATAAAAAACGGCTCTCTTACACTCAATATAATTTTCACTATATTATTCCACTACTGCCCCGTTAACGATTTAGCGGAATAAAAAAAGAGCGACACAGGCCACTCTTTTTATCTTATTCAGCCATAAGACCGGCTATTGCAATACAACCGTATTTTTCCTTATTTTTTTCAAAGGAAAAATACCCGTTTATTTAAGTTTTTCAGTAATACGTGCAGCTTTACCGGTACGACCACGAAGATAGTACAGCTTGGCTCGACGAACTTTGCCGCGGCGTTTTACCTGAATATCGCCAATGACATGACTATATGTCTGGAATACACGCTCAACCCCTTCACCATGTGAAATTTTACGCACAGTAAAAGCGGAATTCAGCCCGCGATTACGTTTGGCAATAACAACCCCTTCAAATGCCTGCAGGCGCTCACGTTCGCCTTCCTTTACCCTCACCTGAACCACTATCGTATCACCTGGATGAAACTCAGGTATTTCACGTGTCATCTGTTCTGCTTCAAGCTGTTGAATAATGTTACTCATGTTCTCTACTCCACTTTCGTGCTCATTATCTTGTTAAATTGAATCTTGTTAAATTAAAGACTAATCTTTCTGCCTCTGCAACCGAATATACTCTGTCAGTAACTGTTGCGTGTTTTCATCCCAGACAATATCCGTTGTGGTCGTTTTTTCTGTAATCGTATTTTTTAGCGCCTCAATCAATTCAGGCCGACGTTGCCAGGTTCGCCCCAGTGCCTGCTGCAACCGCCACTGGGCAATTGCATAATGATCACCACTGAGCAAAACTTTCGGCACACTCATACCATTTACTTCTTCTGGTCGGGTATAGTGCGGACAATCCAGCAAGCCCTGCATAAAGGAATCCTGCTGTGCTGACTGTTCATCGCCCAATACACCGGGACATAAACGACTCATGGCGTCGATTACCACCATTGCTGCCAGTTCCCCGCCACTGAGTACATAATCACCAATGGACCATTCCTCGTCAACAAGGGACTCAATCAGACGTTCATCAATACCTTCATAACGACCGGCAATAATAATTAAATCCCGGCCATTGTCTGTTTTAGCCGATTGCTGTATTACCATTTGCTGGTTTAATACTTTACCCTGCGGGCTCATGCACACTACTTTTGCCGAAGCGGATGCCTGCTGCTTCGCCGCTCCAATCGCATCGGCCAGTGGCTGCCACTTCATTAACATACCGGGGCCGCCACCGTATGGCCGGTCATCAACTGTACGATGTCGATCGGTAGTAAAATCACGCGGGTTTACGCACTGTACCGATAACAAACCCTGTTTTATTGCCCGCCCCAGAACCCCATACTGGCAATTCTGTTCAATCATTTCAGGAAATAGCGTGATGACAAAAACTTTCACTTAACTTACCTGTTGTATATATTTCTCATTGCACATAATCAGCGCACATCCGGTTACCGGCAAGCATCCAGGAGCCTGCCCGAGAATAGATGACCTACTGCGGCCAGGCGGATTTGGCCCGCTTGTCCTCGCTACGGCCTCTATTCTCGGACAGGCTCCTGGTCACACCAGCTTTCCTGCCAGTCCACTTCTATCAGGGACTGCGCCAGATCCACCGAGATAATCGTATATTCAAATGTCCAGGGGATAAGATATTCCTGTAGTGTTCCCTGTTTTTTATCACCCGCGCTAACAACCAGTACATCATTAGCGCCGGTTTCTATCAAGCCTTCTACCTTTCCTAACGTAATACCCTGTAGATTTACCACCGATAAACCAATCAGATCACGCCAGTAGAATTCATTTACCCCATCCAGTGGTTGCAATTGTGACGGGGTAACAGCAATTTCATAACCGGTGTACAACTGCGCCACATTGCGGTCATCACAACCATCAAGCTGCACAATCACCGTTTTTGTATGACGTTTCCCCTGTAACAGGGGAACTGGCTCCCAGCCAGTTCGCTTATGCGGTGGTCGAATATACCAGGGCGCATAGGTAATAATTGCTTCCCTCGGCTCGGTATAGGAATAAATCTTCAACCAGCCTTTTACACCGTAAACACCCGACACCCGACCCAGAATAACCATGTTATCGGCTATATCGTCGACAGATTTTCTGTCAGCCGATGAAATACCTGCCGTATGCTGTAAAGGATGTGACTGCATTTGAAAATACCCGTACGATTATTTTCCTCTAACTAATCGTATATCCTGTTTCACAAATAATACAATAATGATGGTATACAGGCGATGGCGTTACGCTATTGATACCACTTACATAATAGCGCTGATGCGGGTAAATCCAGATCAGGCGGCAGCCTCTTTTGCTACAACCGAAGCATCGCTAACCAGCACAGCAACGCGATCAGATGTATTTGCACCGACTGATTTCCAATATGAAACACGTTCCATATCTATTCGCAGACGTTCCTCATTGCCACGCGCTCCCGGATTAAAGAAGCCGATACGCTCAATATAACGACCATCTCGAGATGTTCGCGAATCTTTCACATCAACATGATAAAACGGATTCTTCTTCGAACCGCCTCTGGATAAACGTATGGTTACCATAGTTACTCTCAAAAAATTAAATACGCGCAACTACCGCCAAAGCAGGTAGCTACAGGAAACCGCGAATTTTACGTTATTATTATGTCGGATGGAAGCCCGAATTAGCTTTAAATTGTATATATTAACCTTAAGGGCGTATCAACCTACGGTTTATTTACTGCCAGGAAGCCATAA